>NZ_CDLKIE010000402.1:0-6079 GCF_975902315.1 Kaarinaea lacus
GACTAACTGCCAGCCTAACTCGGGGCTACGTGAGAAACCTAATGCAAAACCGAAAATAATCAGCACCACGATCGTGGTGCTGATTATTTTCGGTTTTGCATTAGGTTTCTCACGTAGCCCCGAGTTAGGCTGGCAGTTAGTCGCGGACTGGGTATTGATTAACGGCGGCCTCTCGGCGCTCGGTGCAATCATCGCACTGGCACACCCCATTACGATTATTGGTGCTTTCATAGCGGCGCCGCTAACATCATTAAATCCAACGATCGGTGCGGGCATGGTGACTGCGGCGATCGAAACCGGCTTGCGAAAACCTAAAGTGGAAGATTTTAGCCGCTTGCGCATGGATACTACGCATGTGAAAGGCTGGTGGACCAATGGTGTAACACGAGTGTTGTTGGTATTTTTATTCAGTACCCTCGGCTCTGCAGCGGGTACCTACCTCGCTGGATTCCGAATTTTTGAGCGACTGACAACATAACTACCGAATCCCATTCATTGAGATCCAACCTTCTAAAAACGATCATACCGCTGTATTTCTGCTTATAAACACCATTCTGCAAGCATTTATGTCTAAATTTCCCGCAAATTTAGCGACCTTAAGCGTGGTTTAAGGAAATAACTGTTGAATTCCCTGTGTTTGGGATTATAATCCCAATTCAAGGTTTGGGAATATTTTCCCAAAGGTTATATGAGATGAGTACTAATAAATCACAAGAAGCACTATGCAACGCAGTATTTAAACTACTGCGACCCTTATGCCGTCTGCTGCTGCGCAACGGTGTTCCTTATGGTGCTTTTACTGATCTTGCCAAACGGGCTTATGTAGACATCGCCATGAAAGAATTCGAAGTACCAGGAAAGAAACCTACTATTTCACGTGCATCAACCATCACGGGATTGTCGCGCAAGGAAATCAAACGGGTGATGTCCATTGAAGACCCAGAAGACAACGACATGGTGGCACGTTATAACCGAGCGGCGCGCGTAGTATACGGTTGGGTTCACGATAAAGGTTATTCAAATGAGCAGGGCGAGACAGCAGATCTGGAATTTGAAAATGGGAACCCTTCGTTCAGTTCCTTAGTCAAAGCGCACAGCGGTGATGTTCCACCCAGAGCTATCTTAGATGAATTATTACAAGTCGGTGTCGTAGAAAAAACCGCAGACGGCAAAATTCGCCTACTGGCTCGTGCCTACATTCCTAAGTCCGGTGAAGCAGAAAAGCTGGCTTTATTAGGTCGCGACGTCGCCGGATTAATAACAACTATGGATAACAATATTCACGGTGTGAATGACAAACCATTTTTTCAACGCAAAGTGTTTTACGATAATTTGCCACAAGAAGCATTACCAAAATTAAGAGCGTTATTGGCAGACAGGGGTCAACAATTGCTGGAGTTCCTGGACCAGTGGATGGCAGAGCACGATCGCGACGTTAATCCAAATACTGAAGGTACAGGAAAAAAAGCAGCAGGTATCGGTGTGTATTATTTTGAAGAAGAAGGTTCCGAGGATTCCGAGGAGAGAGTGCAATGAATTCCCTGTTTAAACTTAAATGCCATCATATTTTAGGAGTAGCTGCTGCGGCATTGCTTATAGGATGTAGCGGTGGTGAATCAGGAACTGGTATGCAGGCTAGTCAGACTACAACAACGGGTGAGATTACTGGTTTCGGCAGTGTGTATGTTGGTGGTGTTAAGTTCAATACCGATAACGCAACAATTCATATCGATGGCGTTTCATCTGCTGAGAGCAGTCTTTCGGTAGGTATGGTGGTGACAGTAACTGGTAGCGTCAATAGTGATGGCTTGAACGGTACTGCCAATGCAATTACGGCCAAGACAGAAGTAGAAGGTCTGGTCTTTGCGAACGATGTCGCCACTAACAATACGCTTAATGTCATGGGTCAAATAATTAATATTTCCAATGATACTAAGTTCAAGTCAGAGATAACTGGTATCACGTCTGTCGATCAATTGATAGCAAACGTTAGCGTTGTTGAAGTGAGTGGTTATTCCGATGGTCAGGGTAATATCTACGCAACCTACATAAAAACGTTGGATTCCAATGAAGTGAAACTGCATGGCGTGATTCAGAACCTGTCTGGCAATAACGATGGCGACACGTTCGAGATTGGTGGAATAACTGTCACCTTCAATGCTGCAGCTACTCAGTTTGAGGATGTGACACAAGTACAGCTTGCAAATGGAATGTACGTTTCAGTTGAAAGCGCAAATTATACCGGCGAGCCAGTTCTTGCATCTGAGGTTGAACTCGAAGATTTCTCAGAAACGGAAGGTTCTCAGTATGAACTGGAGGGTATTGTCACAGATACCACAAATATTGGCAGTAGCGAGTTTGCGGTTAACGGACGATTAGTAAAGTTTGATAACGAAACCACGTTTATAGGTGGTGACCAAAGCAGTATACAACTGGAAGTAAAACTCGAAGTTGAAGGTAAAGTACAGGCGGACAATTCAATCCTGGCCGATGAAATATCCTTCCGCACAGAGTCGGACATGGAGATTGAAGGACCCGTAGTAAATATTGGAACAAATTCTTTAGAAATTAACGATCCTATTTTAGGCACAATAACGATAACAGTGAATGAATTCACCAGCTACGAAGACGAGATTGATGAAGATAATCGTACCTTTAATTTTGAAGACATCGAGTTAAGTATGAATGTTGATGTGAAGTTTTATGTCGACTCTGAAATGGGAAACATTGCTACGAGTATTAAACGCGTAGAAGTGGAACCTTAATCAGGTTTGACAGAAATCCGGGAGAAATGCAGTAAGTAAAAGAAATGACACTGAGTAGGTATAAACAGTGTTGAAGGAAGTAAGGATGTTTCTGGCAAAAAGTAATGGAAACATCTGCAGTGAGGTCGGCTTTAAGGCAACTACAATAAATAACCTTAGTTGCGACCGAGCTGGATTTTTAAATTTAACTTTAACTTAATTCCAGCAAGGGGATTTATTATGAAAAAACATTACGGAAAAATTTTGCCAATGTTCGCATTGCTTCCGGTTGTCGGTTTGATTGGTTGTGGAGGCTCTGGCTCTGATGGTGGTACTACAGGCGGTCGTACAGTTGGCGCTATTACAGCGGTCGGTGCAACCAGTGTCACAGTTAGTGGCTCTACTTTTGAAACTGGTAGTTCTACAGTTAGCGGTGATGAGGTTAGCAGCACGGATCAACTTAAACCCGGTATGGTGGTTAAGGTTGATGGAACAATGGATAGCTCTAATCACGGCACCGCGCATGACATTGACTACGATGCCGAAGTTGAAGGCAGGGTTGATGTAAATGACTTGGCAGGTGGCGGTGATTTTATTGTAATGGGTCAAATCATTGATATGTCAAAAAATCCTTATTTTGACAATGATGATATGCCTATGTATGCCACTATTGCTGATATTCCTGTTGGCGCCATGGTTGAAGTCAGCGGTTATTCAGATGGTATGGGTAAAATAGTTGCTACCTATATTGAGCTGGAAGACGATTCAACTGACTCCAGTGATGACATGGAGCTTGAAGGTACTGTTACCGCTCATGATCCAGCAAACGGCACGTTCAAGATTGGTGACCAAACAATTCATTACGATCCAAACACTATCAACATGATGATCAAGGATGGTATGAACGTAGAAGTTGATATGCACATGGATGACATGGGTAACATGCATGCCTATGAAATCGAAGAAGAAGACGATTACAGCGATGACTACAGCAGCGATGGCGAAGTTGAAATCGAAGGTATGGTAACCAGTGACGGCGTTACCGAAGATGGTACTTTTGAGATCAGTGCTGAGAAAACCGTAACGGTTAAGCTTGGTGATAATGTCAAATTCGAAGATGGTTTAACCGAAGCTGATATTGTAAACGGTGCCTTCATCGAAGTTGAAGGTTATCTGGATGAAAACGGTGTTCTGATCGCGCATGAAGTTAGTCGTGAAGGTGATGACGACAGTGAAGACGACAGTAGCGATGACAGCTCTGACGATAGCACAGATGACAGTACTGACAGTAGCACAGACACAAGTCCGGACAGCAGTGCAGATGATCAGACTACTATCTAAAGTTGAATAACGATACTCGAGTGAGTATTAGTAACCAACAATAAAAATTGTACAGTCTTTTCTCCCTTTGGCGGCCGCCTTGGCCGCCTTTTTTTTGCCCTGATTTTTATGAAAGCTATATATCGAATATTGCTATACGGAAATTGGTGTCGTGAATCAGATTTCAGTATGATGGCCTTTTCCTACAATCTTTGCTAAATCTATGCCGACCCATTTTAAATACACCGAAGCCCCAAGTGCCCAGCGCAGTGACTATGAAAATCTTCGTGCGTTATTTCCCTATCTGTGGGAATTTCGCGGACGTGTATTGCTGGCATTAATCAGCCTGATTCTGGCAAAAGTCGCCAATGTCGGGGTGCCGCTGGTATTGAAAGAAATTGTCGATAGTCTTGATGTAACTGCCAGTGACCTGGTTCTGGTTCTCCCGGTGATGTTGTTGCTGGCGTATGGTGCTTTGCGTTTAGCCAGCTCGTTTTTTAATGAGTTGCGCGATGTATTGTTTACCAGGGTGCGCTATCGTGCCATGCGTCGCTTGACAATACGAACCTTGCGACACTTGCATGATCTGTCATTACGCTATCATCTGGAACGAAAAACCGGCGCAATCAGCTCCGACCTGCAGCGAGGTGCTTCGAGTCTCAGTTCCTTATTGAACTACTTTACTTTCAGTATTATTCCAGTCGCGGTGGAATTTCTACTGGTTGCGTTCGTGTTGATCACTCGCTATGACTTCGTGTTTACTGTGGTAATTTTTTGTAGTGTGGCGGTTTATGTCATCTTTACTTTCAAAGTGATGAACTGGCGCATGCAATACCGCGTTGAAATGAATCGCCTGGAGTCAAAAGCGAATAATGAAGCGGTGGATAGCCTGATCAACTATGAAACGGTTAAATACTTCAACAATGAAAAAATGGAAGCGGATCGCTGCAATGAAACACTGGGTCAGTGGGAAAATAATGCTGTTTTGAGTCAAACCTCGATGTCTGCGTTAAATTTTGGGCAAGGTGCGATTATTGCGCTCGGCGTTACGGCAATTATGTTTTTCGCGGCGGGCGAAGTTGTTGATGGCGGTATGACACTCGGCGATCTGGTCCTGGTAAATGCAATATTGCTGCAGTTGTTTATTCCATTAGGTTTTCTCGGAGTAGTTTATCGGCAGATCCGTTATTCACTGGCAGATATGCATCAGCTGGTTACTTTACTAAATGAAACACCGGAAATACAGGACCGTTCTGAGTCCAAAGCGTTGGCGGTAACTCACGGTGAGATACGCTTCAATCATGTTGAATTCGCCTACCAGGAAGATCGACCGATACTGCATGATGTTAATTTCACGATTAGTCCTGGAGAAAAACTGGCTGTAGTGGGTGCAAGTGGTGCAGGCAAATCCACATTGGCGCGATTACTGTTTCGCTTCTATGATGTGAAAAGTGGTTCTATTACTATTGATGGTCAGGATCTGAGGGATGTAAGCCAGCAAAGCTTGCGGGAAGCGATTGGGATTGTGCCACAAGACACGGTGCTGTTTAATGAATCAATATATTACAACCTGGCATATGCGAAAGAAGGTGCACAGCGCGAGGATGTTGTTCGCGCAGCCAAGCTTGCCCATATTCACGATTTTATAGAGACCTTACCGGAAAAATATGACACCATCGTAGGTGAACGCGGTTTAAAGTTATCCGGCGGTGAAAAGCAACGAGTCGCGATCGCCAGAACTATTCTGAAGAATCCCAGGATATTAATTTTCGATGAAGCAACTTCTGCCCTGGATACCAAGAGCGAGCAAGCTATTCTGGCCGATCTAAAGGCGACTGCGGCCAATCATAGTACACTGGTAATTGCACACCGTTTGTCGACCATCGTGGATGCTGATGAGATACTGGTTATGGAGCATGGTCGCATCGTGGAGCAGGGAACGCATCTTCACCTGTTGGAAAGTAAGGGCTTGTACGCGCAAATGTGGGCGCGCCCACATTTGCGCGTACAAGCCC
>NZ_CDLKIE010000403.1:0-6076 GCF_975902315.1 Kaarinaea lacus
AGATCTCGTACAACACGAGGGAAACGGCCGAATACCTTTTTGATGGGTTGCATTCGCGTCTTCATCACTGCCGACTGCAAATCTGCGGTCACTATGTCCAGGTTACCAACAACCTTGCTCATTTCCTCACTTTGCAGCAAACCTTCAAGGCTGGTCATGCGATTACGAACCAGTACCAGTTCACCCACCAGGTTCATAATATCGTCCAGTCGCTTTGTATCAACGCGAACAGTAGTTTCAGTCTGGGATGAGTCTTTACCCCTGGTTTTGGCACCGGGACTACCAATCGCTTCTGGTCCGGCCTGTTTTGCAGTGGCAACATTTTCTGACTTGCTGACCTTTTCAACACCATTGTTGCTTTTGGAAGCTGCGGATTTGTTATTGCTATTAGTGTTACTGCGGGTATCTTTATTCGAAGCGGTCGTTTTGCCCTTGTTATTCGATTTCTGAATAGCATCTAATATGGCATCAAATTCTTCTTCAGAAATACTGTCATCTTCTGCCTCCTGATTTTGCGCTGAAGCCGAACCAGCCTGGAGTTTGTCCTGTGATTCCTGATCTTTTTGTTGATGACTATGAACTACACCCTGGCGCTGGTTTTGAAATTGATCCAGCAAAGCCTCGAACTCATCATCGTTTATTTCTTCTAAATCCGAAGACACTTTGCTATCAGGCGTCACAGAAACAACATTTTCAGGATTAGCTGTTCCTGCAGCCCTGGGCGTTTTTCTTTTCTTCTTTTTACTGGAGATTTGAGTATTTCTTTTTTTGGAAGTTACGTTGCTGCTCTGTGATGTTTTTCTGCCACCGGGTGAAGCGAGCTCATCAAGCTTTTCAAGTATCCAGGCCTCCGCTTCCCTGGGAGGTTTTCCGGAACTTAATGCACTAAACTGATCCTTTAGAACATCAAGTACAGGAAGCACAACGTCCATTACTTCTTCATCGACATCACGCTCCCCATTTCGTAAAACGTTAAACACGTCTTCTGTTCGATGGCAAAGCGCAACCAGAGGATCAAGCGCCAGAAAGCTAGCCCCACCTTTGATTGTGTGAAAGCCGCGAAACACCGCATTGATAATTTCTTTATCGTCAGGGGTTTTTTCAAGATCAACGACTTGCTGCGTCAGCTGTTCGAGAATTTCACCCGCATCAATCAGAAAATCCTGCAGTAGTTCGTCATCTTCTTCCATTGACATCATTATTTATTCTTCCACTATCCAACGATTATCGGCGTATTTCTCTGTTGACTAAATTGGTAAATACTCTGTTCAAAGTGAAATCTCATGAACCTGCAAACAAGCTCGTAGATTTTGATCCCTTGTAACGCTTCCCTTGTATAAAAAAATCGCTAATACGTTTTTAACATCCCATAAAGCGACAAAGGCACGATGAAGCAATTGCATCACCGTGCCTGAGAATTGTAACTAACTGATTTCGACGGTTATGAGCTAGTGACTATGAAGCGCTGGTTGTTTTCGGTAACCGATGGTGCTGCCGTCACATCTGATACACATACATCCTGTTTGTGATGGAGCTTTCTTCAAATTACTAGCAATGGGATACGACGAAACCTGCACGGATTTACTCTGCGTCGGAATCGAGGCGCTCCCAAATTTTATCGATCTTTTCCTTTAGCGTCTGGGCAGTAAATGGCTTAACAATGTAGCCATTAACACCAGCCTGCGCAGCCTCAACTATTTGATCGCGTTTTGACTCGGCGGTAACCATTAATACCGGCAATTCAGCAATACTGCGATCTCCACGCACCGCTTTAAGCAAGTCAATCCCCTGCATTCCAGGCATATTCCAGTCAGTAACCAGTAGATCAAAATCACCAGTCTTTAACATAGGTAATGCAGTAGTACCATCCGCTGCTTCCAAAGTATTATTGAACCCCAGATCCCGAAGAAGATTTTTGATGATACGACGCATCGTTGAAAAATCATCGACGATCAGAATTCTCATATTTTTGTCTAAGTCAGTTCCCATAGCTTAGATTCACTCACAAATAATTACGTTCTTACCACAAGTTAAAGCCTATAAAACAATTTTATTGCTTTTGTTCTATAAACCAATCCATTGATTCATACGAGACTGCAGACGAATCACCGCTTGACTGTGAATCTGGCAAACCCTTGACTCACTTACTCCAATAACGGCACCTATCTCACGTAAATTTAGCTCTTCGTCATAATAAAGTGACATAACCATACGTTCCCGCTCAGGAAGTCCAGCTATTGCCTCGGCAAGGCTACGTTTGAAATCCTCAGTTTGCAAGCCTTCCAATGGGCCTTTGTCTTTCTCTACCATCCCGGTGACCCCTCCATGGGTCTCCATTTCCAGTTCATCGTAACTGAATACACGATGCCCGCTAGCTTCCTGTAACAGCTGATGATACTCCTCCAGTGAAACCTTTAATCCTTCCGCGATTTCATGATCCCGCGCATCACGTCCTGTCTTGTGTTCGATTTCCCTGACCACTTCTGCAACCATTCGTGCTTTGCGATGCACTGATCGCGGCGCCCAGTCGTTTTTACGAATTTCGTCAAGCATCGCGCCACGAATTCGAATTCGCGCATAGGTTTGGAAACTGGCACCCTGGCTGGCATCATAGTTACGGAGCGCTTCCAATAATCCGATTAATCCAGCCTGGATGAGATCATCTTGCTGAACATTGGGTGGTAATCGGGACATCAGATGATAAGCAATACGCTTAACCAACGGCGTGTATAAAATGATTTTCTCATTATCACTCTGACCGTACCCTTCACGGGCTTCGTCGGCGTATGCAGCCACACCACTCATAACGACACTCCTGTTCCATGTTGACTAGCCATGATGAGTCTTTCCACAAAGAACTCTAATCGTCCCCCTGCCGATGCCGGCATAGGCCAACTATCGGTTTTCTGCGCCAATTTCTTGAACGCTAAAGACGATTTACAGCGCGGAAATGCATCCACAACAGATTTTTGGCGCTGTATTGCTTTACGGAGATACTCATCGTTAGGAATTACACCCATAAAATCCAGGGCAACATCCAGATAACGGTCAGTAACCTGCAATATCTTGCGATAAAGCTCCTTCCCGGTCTGGACACTTGAAACCATATTGGTAAGAACACGAAACCGATGTAAACCATATTCGCGACTTAGTAACTTAATCAATGCGTAAGCATCAGTAATAGATGCGGGTTCATCGCATAACACGACGATTACTTCCTGCGCCGCTTTTGTATAAGCAATAACGCTGTCGGAAATTCCGGCGGCGGTATCAATAAGCAATACATCCAGGGGAAAATTTAATTCACTAAAGGCACGTATCACTCCGGCATGCTCTGCGGGTTCCAATGCCGCCATCGACCTCAAGCCCGAAGAAGCGGGTACTATTTTCAGACCTTCCGGACCATCAACCAGTACTTCGTCCAGAGGACGTTCACCACTCACAACATGTGACAAATTAAATCGCGGATTAAGACCTAACATGACGTCAACGTTCGCCAACCCCAGGTCCGCATCCATTAACATTACGTCTTTTCCAGCACTGGCCAGGCTAACCCCCAGGTTGACTGCTACATTTGTTTTGCCTACCCCACCCTTACCACTGGTAACTGCAATCACACGAACGGGTTTGTTTTTAGTTCGCCTTGAACTGTGGGTTTGATTGAAAGGTTCAGATACTAACATGTGCTTCTATTCCGGATTTATCTTGAAAATCTACGTCGACGGCTTGTGAATCCAAATGCTGGCCAGCAACACTCACTGCATGGCTCACCAGATTGTGCGCGCGTGCTAAATGAAAATCATCAGGGATTTTTTGCCCATTACTGTAATATGCAAGTGGCAAATTATTCAGGATTGATACCGATAGTGGCCCACCAAGGCTGGCAGTTTCGTCCAGCCTGGTAATGATACTGCCATCAAGTTTTATACTCTGGAATGCGCTGGCGTTTTTCTCCAGTACCGCGCGATGTGCCGTTGCCGGCAATACCAGGAAATTCGTGATTTGCGTAATTGCACCAGAAAACAGCTCCAGATATTTACTTGAGCTGATTTCCCTGGGACCCATGCCAGCAGTATCAATCAGGACGAATGCTTTGTCTGAAAAGGCATTCAGCGCGTCCAGCAAATCTATATCATCGCGTACCACTTTAAGAGGTATTCCCAGTATCTTGCTGTATAAACCTAACTGCTCTTTAGCGCCGAGGCGATTACTATCGGTAGTCACCAGACCGACTTTGTCACGTCCGTTTTTCAGGGCAAACCTGGCAGCCATTTTGGCAATGGTCGTCGTTTTCCCTACTCCGGTTGCTCCAAACAGTGCAACAGTGCCACCACAGGCAGTAACATCTTCCTTGTATATAGGTAGTTTATTTGCGATTAACGCGAGGGCATGGGGGAATACAGATTTTGCCGCGATGTTTTCACTGGTGATTGAGTTGGTGATTTTCTGAATTAACAGGGGATGAATATCCAGTTTAAGCAGTTGTCGTATAAGTTGAGCGCGCACCGGATTCTTCCGTGCAATATCTCCCCATGCATGTTCAGTTACCTGTTGCTCGATCAGTAAATTCAGTTTCTCACTGTCAAATTCTTTGCCAAATCGAGATTGAGCATAATCTCTGTTTTTTTCTTTTTGCTTTGAACTCAATACCGCATTATTCATAGAGTCGTTTTCCGTAAATCCATCTGTAATTAACTGGTTCGCAATCAAACTGTCCGATGACAAACAAGGTGCAGGATACTTGCCCTTATGCTGCCTAACACTACCGTGTAATTCCTTACCGCTCTTGTTATCTCGCTTCTTATTTTTTGTGCAGGATTCGTTCCCATTTGATACTTTGCAGGAAATATTATTATTGCCAGTGGACTGTTTATCGCAATTGAAATACTGTGCTTTCTTTACAGGTGCAGAATACTGGTTGGATAAAGATAAATAGTTGATGCTTGAAGAAAGCTCTGAAGATGTGTTGTTAACAAGGAGAGGCTGAGTATCTGGTTCGTATTGAAACTCATCATCAACCGCTGCGGTAACTTCTACTCCGTTAAACACATGGTGATGAGAAATGATGACAGCGTTTGATCCAAGTTCGTCTTTAACTGCTTGAACAGCACTTCGAAAATCCTGGGTTAAATACCGTTTGATCTTCATGCTCTGCCCTCACCTTAAGACAGCACAGATAATCTGGTTGTTATTAAAATTTATTTTGATTGTCAGCATAACAAACTCATCACGGTCGAATAACGAATCTAAAGCGTCTGGGTTGGCTTGCATTAGTGGTTTTAAACTATCTCCCTGTACAAAGTAGAGCTCCCTGATAAAACAACCACTAATGCATATAAGCCATTGCTGAATGCCCTGGATTACTCAATCGATTACTTGGAACAGTAACCTGGTTTCCCGTATTAACGTAATCCACAAGCGCATGGGGTAAATGCAATTAGCGTTCCACAGTCTATTTCACGCACAACGCGATAAAACAACTTAAAAGCCTAAGCTGTTGTCTTTGCTTGTTTACTTGGCGGCCGCTTAAAATAGAGAAAACAAAGGAACTCCTGGCTTGAACAGAGGAGCTTTAAAACGCGCCAATGTTTCGGCTTATTTTTCTAAGTAGTGCTTGAAAACCGAGGTATTAAATTTTTTTGTAGTCGTTTGGCGACAGGTTTACTTCACTGAATTATCAATGGAAGTTTGACAGGCGGGCTTCAAAATTTGCTGATAAATTTTATTTATTTTAGCTTCTGGATGCGTTCGGCGGCACTAATTACATCTGTTAAACGAATACCATACTTGTCATTGGTCACGACAACTTCGCCATGGGCAACGAGAGTACCATTAACCAGTACATCCAGTGGCTCCCCCGCCAGTCTATCCAGTTCCACTACTGAGCCCTGATTCAACTTTAGCAACTCTCTAATACTGATCTTTGACTTTCCGACTTCTAATGACAAAGTCACCGGAATATCCAGAATGACATCCAGACAGGCATTTTCTACATTTTTACCAGAAGATTCCGCTGTTTCTGCCTTAATCCCGGTATCCTGCATACTCTCGCTTCTGGAAGCTTCGGAATAATCAG
>NZ_CDLKIE010000404.1:0-6440 GCF_975902315.1 Kaarinaea lacus
CGGTGTGTGGGAGTTATTTATTCCGGATCTCTTACCGGATGATTTATACAAATTTGAAATTCGCAGCAAAGATGGTCGTATTCTGGAAAAAACGGATCCCTACGGGCAATCATTTGAATGTCGTCCAAAAACCGCTTCTATAGTTACTCATGCTGAGTCTTATCACTGGCAGGATAATGACTGGATAGAGCGACGCAAGAATAGCGACTGGTTACACGAACCCATGTCAATCTACGAAGTGCATCTGGGTTCCTGGCAACGCACCGAAGATGGACATTTTCTCAGTTACAGGGAATTAGCCCACCGCCTGGTGGACCACGTGCAAACCCTGGGATTTACTCACATCCAGCTCTTGCCCATTACTGAGCACCCGTTTGATGGATCCTGGGGTTATCAAACTACGGGATATTTTGCCCCCACCAGTCGCTTTGGTTCACCGGACGAATTCCGTTACTTCGTGGATTATTGTCATCGTCATAACATAGGCGTACTACTGGACTGGGCACCAGGACACTTTCCCAAGGATAGCCATGCATTGGCCGAATTCGATGGCACTCCCCTGTATGAGCACGAAGATCCGCGGCGTGGTGAACACCGCGACTGGGGAACACTGATTTACAATTACGGCCGCGCCGAGGTTAAAAACTTTTTATTATCCAGCGCGCTATTCTGGCTCCAGGAATTCCACCTTGATGGCCTGCGTGTGGATGCCGTAGCTTCCATTTTATACCTCGATTATTCCCGTGAAGCGGATGACTGGCTTCCCAATATCTACGGGGGGAATGAAAACCTGGAAGCAATTGACTTCTTACGCGAGTTAAACACGGTCGTGCACGGTGAATTTCCAGGCTGCTTGATGATCGCTGAAGAATCCACTGCGTGGCCTCAGGTAACGCGCCCCACCTGGCTAGGCGGCCTGGGATTCAGCATGAAATGGAACATGGGCTGGATGCACGACACCCTGACCTATTTTTCCAAAGATCCTATACATCGTCATTACCACCACGATCAACTGACTTTTGGTCTTCTGTATGCGTTTACAGAGAATTTCGTACTACCGCTATCCCATGACGAAGTGGTACATGGCAAAGGCTCCCTGTTGAATAAAATGCCGGGGGACGAATGGCAACGCTTTGCCAATCTACGCTTGTTATATAGCTTCATGTATACCTATCCGGGTAAAAAAATACTTTTCATGGGTGGAGAATTCGGCCAGGGCACTGAGTGGAATTTTGACAAAGATCTGGACTGGTATGTATTACAATATCCACTCCATCAGGGCATGATGAAACTGATCGGCGACCTGAACAAACTCTATTGTTTCAATGAAGAATTTTATAGCCATGATTTCGAATCGGAAGGCTTCGAATGGATAGATTGCCATGACGCATCCCAGTCTACCATCAGTTACCAACGCAAAGCCAAAGACAAATTCCTGATGGTGATTTTAAACTTCACGCCAGTACCTAGAGAAAACTACCGGATTGGCGTCCCTCGCGAGGGGACCTATCATGAAGTGCTTAATTCGGATTCCGAATTTTACGGTGGAAGCAACATGGGAAATGGCCAGGGATTAATTGCTGAGCCAGTCCCCTGGATGAACCAATCCCATTCTTTAAATTTAACACTGCCACCGCTGGGAGCCATCGTTATTCAACGAGACAATGGATAATTCTTACATTATTCGGTAATGAAATCCCCTGCACCGGTGGTTAATAATAAAAAAATTTAGCCTATCATCTGACTATGCTGAAAATACTATTTGCATCCAGCGAAGTGCAACCTCTCATAAAAACCGGCGGTCTTGCCGATGTTTCCGGCGCGTTGCCTGTAGCGCTGAAGAAAATGCGCCACGATATTCGTATTGTCATGCCCGCGTACAGTGACGCCATGCAAAAAGCCAGGCGTGCTCAGACAGTAGCACAATTACAATTACCCGGTCTGCCTGGCACTATTAATATTCTTGAAAAAAAACTGCCTAATAATAACGTAAAAGTTTATTTTGTTGATTACGGCCCTGCCTACGATCGCAGTGGTAATCCTTATGTCAGCAACGACGGTGAACCATGGCCGGATAATGCTGAGCGGTTTGCCCTGTTTTGCCGAGCAATTTGCGAACTGGCACAGGACCGGGCAAACCTGAACTGGCAACCTGACGTTATTCACTGCAATGACTGGCAGACTGGTCTGGTACCGGCATTGTTACAAACTGAAATGGTTAGACCTGCGACCATTTTTACGATTCACAACCTGGCATACCAGGGATTATTCCCCCAACAAACCTTTAATATCCTGGGATTACCGCAAGTGCTGTGGTCACCCGATGGATTGGAGTTCCACAATCAACTGTCCTTTATTAAAGGTGGTGTTGCGTTCGCCGATCGTGTTACGACCGTTAGTCCGCAATATGCCAAAGAAATTCAAACTCCGGAATTTGGTTATGGTCTGGAGGGACTGTTAAAACATCGCAGCAACAAACTGAGCGGCATCTTAAACGGCATTGATGAAAAAGAGTGGAATCCAGGTAAAGATCCGCATATTAAGGCTAACTACGATACTGAATCATTTGCTGAGAAAAAACACAACAAGGAATTTTTACAGACGACATTTGGCCTGACAAATGATCCTGGCGCCCTGTTACTGGGATTCATAGGACGACTGGTGGAACAAAAAGGCGTCGATCTTATAACTGAAATCATTCCCCAACTGAATAATTTGCCAATACAACTGGTTCTACTGGGTACCGGCGATAAAAAAATTGAACACCAGCTCGAAACGCTATCTGACAGGTATTCCGACAAATTCAGCTGCAATATTGGCTACGACGAAAGCCTGTCTCATCAAATCGAAAGTGGCAGCGATGTATTTTTAATGCCTTCACGTTTTGAACCTTGCGGTTTAAACCAGCTCTATAGCCTGCGCTACGGAACCATTCCCATCGTAAATAATGTTGGTGGATTAGCAGATTCCGTGATCGACCTAAACGATCAGTACACCAACCTCAAACACGCAACGGGATTAGTCATGAAGGAAACAACAGGTAAAGCGCTTTACTCGCAAATCGTCAAGGCAATTAATGTTTACCAGGATCAAAGCAAGTGGTTAAGCCTGGTTAAAAATGGGATGCAAAAAGACTTTAGCTGGAAACACAGCGCAATGGATTATGTAGACTTGTATAAAACGGCCTTGTCCGAGAAAAAATTACCAAAATACCTGCAACAGAAACCCATCACTCCACCAACCTAGCCCGCTTATTACGCCGCGCATCGCGCCGCATAAACTGCCGCTCCCAACAAACCAACTTTGGGATTAGTAACCACCTTAACAGGAATATCTGATAACAGGTGTTGCATTTTACTCTTATTGTTAAAAGCGTTTATAAAGTGATCCTGCAATAAACTATCGATAATTCTTGGCGCTATGCCACCCGCAATATATACACCGCCTGTCGCCATTGTGAATAACGCCAGGTTACCTGCGGCAGCACCATAGATTTCAACAAACATATCCAGGGTTTTGACCGCCAATGGATCTTTTTTCGCCATGGCAAACTCTACTACTACTGGTGTAATTTCCTGTTGCCGAGTCGCGTGGCTGAGTTCCTCAGTTAATTGATCTGGTTCCCTGGCGCAAAAAAATTGAAAAATGTTTGCAATGCCTGGCCCTGACAGTGCGCGCTCAACACTCACAACATCAAATTGCTGCGCCAAATATCTTAGCAACTCCTGCTGAAGTTCATTCACCGGTGCAAAACTGCTGTGACCTGCTTCAGACGACAAAACCTGGTAGCCATCGGAACACCAGGCCAGAACTGCATGCCCTACACCTGTGCCCGCACCTATGACAGCCCGTACTCCGCGATCAACTGCCTTCCCAACCTGAAGTGTTGTCAAATCGGCTGCACCCAGTTGCTCTATACCGTAACCAACTGCCTGAAAATCATTAACCAATGTAAAGCGAGGAATAGCAAACTCGTTTGCCAGCGCAGTACTATCGAGTCGCCATGGCAAATTAGTCACTTTTGCTTCCTTTTGAGCAACTGGCCCCGCAACGCCTATACAGGCAGAATCAAGCACCTGTCCTTGCACCTGGTTCTGTTCAAGAAACTGACTTAACAGCAAATCAAAACTTAAGTACGATTTACTATCAAAACGATCTTCAGCAAGTACGGTGAACTTATGATCGGTATACTGCGAAATTTGCAATATAGTTTTAGTTCCCCCGATATCCCCTGCCAATATTTTCATATTCTGCGCGTTTTTCATTACTCCAATTACAATTATCAGGGTGAATTAAAAACTTCCTGTTGTTTGTATCCTTAATTACAGCAACTTCGCAGCATCCGCATCAACAAACCAGTTCAATTCACCAAGTGGCTTTATTCCTTCTACAGGATTAGCACCCGTCTTATCTACTAATACCTGCTTCAGCTTTACTGCTTTACTTTCACCCGTTACCAGTACTGCAACTTGCCTGGCATGATTGATTAGCGGATAGGTAAAACTAAGACGCCAACTATTCAGTTTTTCAACAAATACTGGCGCCACTAGTCGTGACTGCTCATGCAGGATGCTTGATTCAGGGAATAGAGACGCCGTATGGCCATCATCACCCATACCCAGTAATATCAAATCAAATACGGGGATATTATCATCCTGAACAGGCAATTCCCGCCTTAATATTTTTTCATAATGCTGGGCACTGTTTTCCAGATCTTCCAGGTCAGTAATTAGAGGAAATATATCGGTAGCGGGAATCGAGAGCTTGTCCAACATTGCCTCATGGGCCATGAGAAAATTACTTTGCTGGTGATCAAGCGGTACTGCCCGTTCATCCCCAAAATAAAAATTAACATGCTGCCAGTCAATACTGTTGGCATAAGCATCACTGGCGAGCAATTGATACAATGCGCGTGGTGTGTTACCACCTGCAAGCGCAATATGGAATTGTCCATGATCCGCCATAGCACTCTTTGCTACACGCAACAGCCAGTCGGCAACTCGCTGGCACAGCTCATCTGTATCTTTTACTATGGTTAAATTATTCATTTGCTCTTACCAATCTTAAACCTAATGATAGCCGAAAATGAGCAAAGGAACTAATGCGTTGGAATGATATATTATTATTTGGTCTGCTTAACAGCTTCAAGCTTTGGGGTTCGCTTACGCACACAGCTATTAATCACTGCCTGAAGCAAAGTTTTATCAGTAGGAACCGGCAAACAATCAACCGCACCCAATGCCAGGCCTTTTTCAGCCAGTTGTCGATCACCCAACAACACAATAGACACATCCTGCAAATTAGGGTGATCCTGAATATAGCCAAGTAAACGCCAATCCTGTTTTTGCGCAAGATCAAGATCAACAACTATCACATCAAAATGCTGTTCGGCAATAGTCTCCATACACGTATCTGCATCAATCACAGATTGTGCAACAAAGCCTTTTTGCTTGAAATATCGCGCGAATTGCTGAGCAATTAATGGTTCTTTATTCACAAACAATATGCAACTTATGTAAGTTCTTCGCTCAAATCGCTGTTGGTCAGTGAGATTTATCCTTTGCTGGCGCGCATCGTCTGATTGTTCGATGTGCTCCAGCTCAGCATCCGACTGCGGAATATCTTTTACTTTAACCGGTAAGAGTATGGTAAACGTAGAGCCTTTACCTTTTTCACTCGTTACTGTGAGATCTCCACCCATTAGTTGGCAGAAATTCCGACTGATAGCCAACCCCAGTCCAGTGCCACCATATTCACGTGTAGTCGATGAATCAGCCTGAGTGAAAGCATCAAAAATTTTCACCGATTCTTTTTTAGTCAATCCAATGCCTGTATCACTGACAGAGAAAACAATTTTTTCTACGTTGTTTTCCTCAAACCGTCTTACCTGCAAACTTACTTGACCATGATGGGTAAACTTGGCAGCATTACTTAATAGATTCAATAAAGTCTGCCGCAGCTTTAATACGTCCGCAATAATCACTCCTGAACTTTCATTGCACTCTATAATAAATTTATTGTCATTTTTTACAATGACAGGCTGAACATTGTGCTGCACATCACTAACCAGGTCACACACATTTATTTCCGTCAGTTCCAGATCAATCTTGCCCGCCTCAATTTTAGTTAAATCCAGAATATCCTTGATCAGCACTAACAAATGCTGGGCAGCAGAACGCACTTTTCTTAAATCACCTTTCAGAACATCATCGTTGCTCTGCTCAGCATCTTCTAACAACAATTCCGCATACCCAATTATAGCGTTGAGCGGTGTACGTAACTCATGACTCATATTGGCAAGAAACTGGCTTTTAGATTGATTTGCTCTGATAGCCGCATCTCGTGCAATCGCCAAATCAGCCGTTCTTTTTTCTACCAGCTCCTCCAGATGGTCACGACTAAGCTTCAGCTGAACTTCGGCGGCTTCGCGTTCCTTGATC
>NZ_CDLKIE010000405.1:0-3889 GCF_975902315.1 Kaarinaea lacus
AAGTTGGGCAACTTCGTCAGCATTACGGAAGTAGGTTCCAATCTGTAATACAAGTTCTTTGTTGGCATTTATCGTTTTTGCATTGTTGCTGGACTGGTTGGCCCCCTGTAATGCCATTTTTAAATCGGACAGTGTTAAGTCATAAGCAGCCAGCCTGTCGATATCGGGAACGACATGAACTACATGATCAACGGCACCAATGGAATAAATATCGCGTGTGCCTTTGATCCTTTTTAATTCCACTTCCAGCGTATGAGCAACCTTTTGAATATCATAGCTTGTCACATTTGGGGATTTGCTCCATAAAGTAAGCGCTACGATAGGGACGTCATCAATTCCCATAGGTTTGATGAGTGGCTGTTCTATACCAAGATTTTTCGGTAGCCAATCCTGGTTGGAAAAGATAGCGTTATACAAACGCACAATAGCCTGGGTACGATCTTCGCCCACTTTAAACTGGACAGTTAATACTGCCATTCCAGGCCTGGATACGGAGTACACATGTTTGATACCCTGGATTTCCGATAAAACCTGTTCGGCAGGCGTGCTTACCAACTGCTCCACTTCTTTGCTGGACGCACCGGGAAAGGCAACAAATACATTGGCAAAGGTGACATTAATTTGCGGTTCTTCTTCTTTGGGAGTAACTAATACTGCAAATACACCCATTAACAAGCCTACCAGTGCGAGCAGTGGTGTTAACTCGGAAGTTAAGAATGTTTTGGCAATTTTGCCGGAGAAACCAAGATTGTTGTTCATTAGCGTGGTTCTTCTCGTTGGTTTTATTGGTTAGATTTTTCTTTGAGAAAAATACCAGCACGTACCGGGTCCAGTGCTACTGATTCCCCGGAGTCCAGGCCGGCGAGGATATCAACGGTATTGTCGGTATTGATTTTTCCAAGCCGAATTTGGCGTAATGAAACATCGTTGTCTTTAACAACATAAACGGCCTGAAGTTCGCTGCGTCTTATAATGGCTTGCAAGGGCAGGCGCATTTTCTGCGCTTCGCCGGTAGTAAACTGTATTTTAACCAGGTGGCCGGGATATATGCCTTCCGGCACTGAAGGCAGTTTTACACGGACTTTGTAAGTATGAGTATCAGGGTCGGCTTCAGGGTAAACGGTAATCAGGCTTGATCGTAGAGGTTCCTGATCTTGTCCGGTGATGATTATCTGTGCTTCTTTCGCAGCACGAATCCGGGTAACCATTGATTGAGGTATGTACGTAACGGCGCGTAATTCATTTAATGAAAAACCGGTAAGCAGAGGTTGTCCTACCTTGGCCATTTCCCCAAGTTCAACATGACGTTCGGCCACAACACCAGAGTAGGGTGCTTTCACTACAGTATATTTCAGTTGTTCCAGTGTTTCCTTCACCTTGGCTTTTGCTGCACTGAGACGCTGCGTGGCTGCCTTGAGTTCTGCCTCAGCTTTATCGAAGGCAGATTTGGAGACCAGCTTTTTTTCGTAAACGCCTTCGATTCGATTGAATTCGGACAGTGCAACGTTATATTGCGCTTCTGCTTCACTGACATTGGCTTCCAGGCCGGATAGTCGTGCGCGGGTAGCTGCATCGGTAATTCGAACCAGAACACTGCCTTTTTTTACAAAGTCATCAACATCAAAATTGATTTCACTGATTCGACCACTGGTTTCCGATGAAACCGTAGCGCGTCGAACAGCTTCCACACTGGCATCGAAAGACTGGTAAGTAGGATAAGGCTTATATTGTGCTGTATAGACATCAAATGGCAGGTCAGCAGCGTTTGCGCTACTTATAATACTGACAACACTGATGGTAGTAGCGAGTATTGTTAGGAATGGACTGCGGTTTTCTGATTTCATAGTGTTGCCTCGCAAATAATCAGTATTCATAAAGGAAGCCTTTCGACAGACAATAATAATTCAAGCGATGGTACGCTGGGGAATACTAGCCCTTAACCTGTCGCGACTTTCTTATTCCGTAAAAAATAAATGATTCAAATCGACGTTACGCCAATAATACAACATAATATTAGAATATACTAATACACGTTTTTTCCTTTAATACCGTTATTGTAGCCAAAAATGCCAAGGCTAAGTACTTGAACAATTGGACAATTATTGAACCAGCAGGATTCTGTAGTCAGTTACAGAGGATCATTTACGAGGGAATAATGCTGTAAGAGGGTAAATGAGATGGAAGTATCGTTCTATTTTTGCGATTTAACCTCAGTGAGCTTACAGGAGACATCGAATTGATGCTCAGTTTTTTTCACACACCGGGTTACAACACCTTTCGCCGAAATTTCCGGCACCAGGCGGTTCGTGCCTGGTTTGGTCATTATGGAAATAGCAACGTCATCGCTTAATTGTTCTTTTGTTTGCATTAGCAGGCCAGTTGCAGACATGTTGCTTAGAATAGCCACTTGCCATTTTTTCGAACTACCAATACTGTACAAAACCGGACACTCGGTGTCGATCCGAGGGAAAACCCGTTTGTCTTTGTTTGCTTTTTCCATTCCCGTTACCCGTTGGTAAGGCCAACGTATCCTGTATATAGTTTTAGCACTGGAATAACGCGAAGAATTTGTTCGTGTCTCCATTTAATCTATTATCGACCGCATTAACGATAGATTAAATGTTCTACAACGTTGATAGGCAGCTAAGCCGCTAAGGGGTGCCGATTCCAGTCAACACTAGTATAGAGGAAATCCAGTAGACATTACCCACTCTGTCATTATTTATACAGAGCGGGCGCTTATTCTAAGAGTTTGCTGCTTTAGAGGCAACGGTTTTACCGGCAGAGTCTGGCTGCACGGATTTGTTATCATTAGTACGTTGCTCAATTTTCGGGAAAGTAATAATGGTGCCCGGTCTTACTTTATCCATATCCAGGTCAGGGTTGTATTGACGCAAGAGCCAAATAGGAATCTTGTAAGTTCGTTTGGTCAGTTTCCATACTGATTGGCCGCGACGAATCTTGTGCTTGTCTGAACCGGTAATCTGGTATTGTTCAAAAAACTCTTCTTGTAAGGCGCGATGATACGCGATGCGCTGTTCCTCAAATTCTTCCGGTGTTACCTTGGTAAATTTTAGTTTCAATCGTTTACCAACTACAACGGGTTTGCCGTAACGCATGCGGTTAATGCGGCGTAAATTACTGGCGCGCAATTGTAACCATTCCGCGTAGTGACCCAGGGTTTCCGCGGCCTGCACTTCAATGGTTTTGTTTTTTGAAACTGAATAATCTGTGGGATCCGCCAAAAGCTCGGTTTGTGATTCCGAAATTGCAGCATCACCAATGGATTCGCCTGGGTCGTTCAGGGCTTCTTCATCAGCGCTCATGACGCTATTACCGCCTTCTTCACTCGCAGGGGATTTTTTGACAGAGATCCCTAGTACTTCAGGTGAAATGTTTGCCATCAAAGAAGGTTCTTCTTCAATTTGTGAGCTTTCGCTTTCAGTAGCGTCAGCCGCTTCAGTGTCACCGCTTTCGGTAGTGATTTTTTCCTCTTCATCAGCCACGACAATTGTTTCATCGGCAACCTGTTTTTTGGATTCTTCCATGGACTGCTCGGATGGCTTGCTGTCTTCGGCGTCGGAAGCTGCAGAACTGGGTGTTTTTATTACCTTGCCTTCATCGGATAAGTTTTCACTGCTAGCGGCGGCAACAATAACTTCGCCTTTATTATCCTGCTCACTATCAGATGGGAAAGGATCTTCGGTTTTAGGCAGTTTTAGTTCTTTTGGTACTTCAGGTTCACTGGATTTTTCCAGGATGAGTTTTTGACCCGGGTAGATTCGGTTCTTATTACGAATATTGTTGAGTGCTAAGAGCTCTTTTGGATCTTTGCCAAACATTCCGTATAACCACGGCGGAGTGATTGCCGCCTTGCCGACCTCTTTGG
>NZ_CDLKIE010000406.1:0-5708 GCF_975902315.1 Kaarinaea lacus
ACAAAATAATGCGGCAGGGGCGTATGAATTACTCACGAATCTGCAAAAACAATTACCAGATTCTCCAGAGCCACTTAATGAGTTGGGTAATCTGTATGCCCTGGATGGAAAAGAAGCCAGGGCGCGTGAATATTTTCAAAAGTCCCTTGAGAAAAAAGCTGATTATGTTCCTGCATTGATAAACCTGGCGAGAATGGAGTTGCTTTCAGGGAAGACAGAAGCAGCGAAATCTATGTATGAAAAAATTCTATCAGATCATCCGGGACAGAAAGATGCCCTGATTAGCCTGGCAGAAATAAATGTAAGGACCGGTAATAAAAAGCAGGCGCTAGAGTACCTGGAAAAGGCGCGAACGTTATACCCACAATCTTTAACGCCACGTGTTGTATTGGCGCAGCTCTATATGCAGGACAGAAACATGATCAAAGCAGAGGAAGTTCTGAATGAGGCGGTTAGATTGAACCCAGCCGACCTGAAAGTGCTGGAAGCACAAGGCATGTTCCTGTTGGCGTCTGGGGATTCGAAAAAGGCGCTGGATATTTTTAGTAAGCTCGTAACAAAAAGCCCTAGCGCAGCTCATTATTATCAGTTGGCACAGGCACAGCGGGTAACGAAGAAGTATCCTGATGCCGAGTCATCGTTGGAGAAGGCCCTGAAGATAGATTCAGCGCATATGCCGTCTCTTATTTTAAAGGCACATATCGATCTTGCAATGGGCAAGAAGAGTGAAGCCATGAAGTCTTACGAAAAGATTATCGAACAACAGCCAAATAATGTGTTTGCGTTAAATAACCTGGCTATGCTTTCTTTAGAAACGGATAAGAGCAAAGCCCTCGACCTTGCTCGACGAGCTTATGCGATCAACAAATCAGCGCCTTATGCCGATACCCTGGGATGGGTGCTTCTTAAAAATGGCAGTGTTGAACAGGCATTGGTTCACTTTAACGAAGCACATAAAGCAATGCCAGAAAATGCTTCAATAAGTTATCACCTGGCAATAGCACTCGTGGAAACGGGTGATAAAGCAGCGGCAAAGAAAATTCTTAATAAAATTGTTGACTCTGGCGAGCCGTTTCATGAACTTGATGACGCGAAGCAGTTATTGGCGAAGTTAGATTAGTATCATCTTGTTTTGACGGGTGACGTACTATTCTATCGGTCAACCACGATGCGGGATTCTGATTAGCGTCCTTGTATCGCTCCTGCCGATCATTGAGTAATCCTGCGATATTAGTAGCGCTATAATGGTTAACTGATTATTTTCCTCAGGCAGCTTCCCTGGCTGCCTGATGAATAATTAACCTTTTTCGTATAAATTACTACACTGCTTATCCCCGCAGATGATGCGGTGAGTTAATTATTTGCGTATCATATCCCTGAAGTCATTATCTTTGAAGAAAAAATGCCAGGAACAATACTTACAAAGCTCCAAATTCTATTCAGTATCGTCGTTGTGTCGATACTGACATTTCCACAGCCAGCCAGTGCGGAATCGACAAATCAGCGCGTGTCCTATGCCATTAGTGGTGGTGCCAGTAAAGGCGCTTATGAAGCGGGTTTAAATTGGGCAATCTTGCAGATAATGCGTTATGAAACTGGAGCCAGCTATAAAGACCAGGTTCTCAAAGGTAAATATCGGCCCTTTGAGGCTGTCAGTATGACCGGGGCGTCTGCAGGTGGTATTAACGCGATTCTCTCAGCCATGGCCTGGTGCGCACGCCCTGACGCAAAAGGTGGAATAACCAGTCTTCTGAATGACAATATTTTTCGCAACTTATGGTTAGCGCCGGATATTAACACGCTATTACCACCCACGGCTCGATCACCTATATACCAGTTTGATGACGCTGTCCTGGCACGCAAAAGTCTTATCGTAGCGGCGGAAAAATTACGTGAGCTCTGGGATTCGCCAGTTTTTCGCAAAGACTGCCGCGTGCCGCTAGGTGTCACCGTAACCAGGGTGCAACCAGAAGAATTAAAAGTCGGTGATATCAAGGTTAAAAATCAGCGCTTCACGTTTCCCTTTGAACTCAGAACGCATGATGACGGTACTGCCGGGTTTTACTTTGATCCAAAGGATTTTCCGTTGTTATTAGACTATTCCATGATCTTGATACCTTATGAGGCGGACGCGCCTAAGTTAAAGATTGATAACGCGCGTATAGAAGAAGTGGTAATGACATCTGCCGCTTTCCCAGTGGCATTCGGTCGAAAACGTTTGCAACATTGTCGGATAAAAGCAACTTATGAAAAAGATATAGAAGAGCCAAAGGCAGAAATAGTCGATAAACCACAACAGCAGAAAAGTGGTCCAGTTTGTCCCGAAGGTTACGAACTTACGACGGCAGAATTTGCAGATGGTGGTTTGTTTGACAATCTGCCTATTGGTTTGGCGCGAACACTTGCTGAAGAAAACAAACGCAGCAAACAAAATCCATTGCCGGTTACCTACATATATATTGATCCCAACCGTTTGCGCTATGCGTTACCTGAGAAAGAAGAATTTGAAAAATGCTTAAGCGAGAACCCACCCAAAGCCTGTGAAGAACTCGACTACAGCTTCATGTCGGAAAGCCGCCTGCTGCGTGGCGCCCTGGGCTCCGCGCAAAACTATGAACTGTATCGGGAACTCACCAGTGATACCTGGTCACACAACCTTTCACAGCTGGCCTATCAAACGGCAGAGTTGTTTGAGGAGATAGGATACGATCAAGCCTGCAGTAAGGAAGTTCCGTTTTTTACAGAAGCGTTATCTTGTGCAGCGGCCGTAAGATATGCAGGCCGATTTCTGGAAGTAAGTTATGATCGCATTGATGCGCCAATAACCCCGCCGTTTTCTGTAAAAAAACTACAACAGGCTGGACTGGTTAAGCGTTGCCGTGAAACTGAAACTGATTCAGATGTACCGGTAGAGGCCGAATGCTATATTGATTTTATTCAATTTCGTAAGGACCTTGTGCAGCGATTACTTACGGTGCTGCGCCTGATCCCTGATCATAACAGTATCATGTTACAACGCGTGCAGCGTTCTCAATATTCTATTCACAATGATCGAATCATACGCGTTACCAGTCGAGGGGCGCCGATTACCGGTGAGCTACTGGAGTCCTTCGCGGCATTTCTGGATTTCAAGTTTCGTGAGTATGATTACCTGGTAGGTGTTTACGATGCCATTGTCGAGGTCGGTAATGTAGTTTGTCGCCATCACTATTCACAACGGCGTCAACCGGAAGAGTTTCAAAACTGTCACGGCGCGATTTCCAAAAGGTTGTATAAACAACTCGGGGTAAAAAGTGATAAAAAGGCAGCATTTGTATTTGCTTCATTAGCGAAAAAAGAATTCGCGAATCAGGAGGCGTTTCAATTTGCCTTTGACCCTATGCCTGAAGAAGATCGGGACATGCGAATTATTCATGAGGGATTATGGAAAACCCTGGTTGCCAAATGGGAGCAATCTTTGGGATTTACTGAGGCCAGCAGTAGCGAAGTTGAATTTTTCAAGTTCTTAAAAGAACAAGGATTTACGCCAACACCCACGGATGATGGTTCAAATCCGTTACTTGCTGACATTATGCTAGATCCGGACTTATGGGCGCATGAATTAACCCGGCGTTTCACAGATCGGTTAATGGCGCTGGAAAAAGATGCCGCGCGTATTTATGCCGAACGCGAACCGGATCCTAAGAAACGTCCGGAAACCAATGAAGGATTGATGGGCGGTACTTCGTTTGTATTACGATCAACGACCTATAAATATCCTGAATTTGATTTTGCTCCGTCCACCGCACCCAAAGAATGGAAGTCTCGTTATGTTATTCCCTATGAAATAGGATTTGACCTTGTTGAGGGACACATAATGTTTGTATGGCAACCGACCTGGTCACTGGCGAAATATGATTTGCTAAACATTCGAGGCACTGTTGGCCTGGCAAAAGGTATTATTGGCGAAGCATCACATGAAGCGCGGGAAAATTATTTGTCCCTGGGTTTAGGTTATACACGTTTGACCAGCAAAGGAATCATGAGTAACTATGGTATTACACCAGGTTATTATCGAACCTTTCTCACCTCGGAGTCTGGTGGAAAGGAGTCATTCGGTGGTGAGGTCCATGTAAGTATTCTGGAGAACAAAATTAGGTTTGGATTAGGTGCGCGTGACTTTGAGTCTACGAGTGACTCGTGGTATTTGTCTTTTGGTATAACCGATATTCCAGGAATTATTTACTGGTTTACTCGTTGAAGTTTTATTCTTGTTTGCTGGCTTCACTAAGTACTCGACGCCAGCGTTTATCGCCCAGGTAAGCCCAGCTTGCGGGGTCTTCTAATATATTCTTTTCAAAAAAACTAACGTAATGTTGCACGATTTCTTCTGTACTGTCAGATATTAATTCTTCGCCGTATACTGCAGTGACCTGTTTACCGTCAGACCGAAAATAGGAAGGTACGACGGGAATTTTCTTTTTTGCGGCAATTTTGGCTGCCCAGGTTGGAAATCCAACGGCCTGACCAAATACCGTTGCTTGTGCAGCACCATCAGAATGATCCATGCTGTCGACGGTCGCTGCTATTGTCTTACCGGATTTGAGGATAGAAAACATTGTTCGAGACAACTCAAATGGATTGCCTCCTCGCACCAGCAAAATAGTAACTCCCATTCGTTCAAAAATATCAACTGCAATTTTTGTGCGTTCTATGGTGGAAGGATTGCGGCTAATGCAAATCAAGGGAAACTCACGATTCATTTTAACGGCAGAAAACAGGCTGGCAAAATTATGAGGAACCGCAATAACGACACCGCCATGATCTTGCGTCAGTCGGTTCATTCTTTCTGCGTCCTGTTTTGCAATATGAATACGATCTAAAACTGATTCGACACCATGGCGGTAAAGCCGAAAATAGTTATCCAACGTGCCGTTGGCATTTTTTATCAGCTGGCGATAGACCTGTTTTGGATCATGATCATAGCCTTTTGCTGCAGCGAGGTTACAAATATATTCACACGCCTGCCGAAAGGAATTATTCGGCCATGTGTAAAATAATCGTAGTAGTAACAATAGCAACCTCATAGGCATGGCCGCTATTGGAATTGGCAAGTGTTGTACTGATTTGTAAAGAATAGGCACAAGAATGGCTTTTAGCCGTGTGCCACTAAAGCGTTTTCCACTGCGAAAACTGGCATCCTCGGTTACAGTAAATTCGCCCGAATAAAGAGATTCGGAGCGAATTGTCAAAGTGTGCTCGGATGATTCCTGGTTAGCTGAATTCATTGGCTATTAATCGGGTTCTTAACCTTTTGGCATGAAGCAACGACGCTTCAATGAGCAAATTGTGTAACGCCTGGCCAGACGCCGACTTCTATTATAACCAACTGTTTTGTTTAATAAAAATATATTTGCATGAGCTTGCAACATTTCGTGATATCACGATGTCAAATAATGCAAGTTAATAAGGAACCCATCATGAGAAACTCAAATCAATATCTCGCCGAATTGGCACTATATCGTAACGATCCTGAGTTTGCGCGGGCCATTGAAGAAAACGCCTTGCAGGGCGATAAAAACGCGCAATATGCCCTGGGTCTAATCTATGCAGAAGGCCGCCGATATAGAATTTGTTAAATTCGAAAAATTTTCTTAAGGCAGACAACGATAAATATTTTCCAATCAATCGGAATAACTTAAACTTTGACATCCATTATCTTTTTAATA
>NZ_CDLKIE010000407.1:0-4312 GCF_975902315.1 Kaarinaea lacus
ATTCGGTGATACCCTCCGAGGCGGCTTTTGCGCGCCAAACTATAGAGAGTGAAGCAGGTACACTCACCCTAGAATTAAAATCGGTCAATCATCGGTTTTCTGAAGTGAGTCTGCGCTTACCGGAGGAACTTCGATCATCGGAGGCCAAAATAAGGGAAAGCATTGGCCAGGTTGTGAAACGCGGTAAAATCGATGCAAATTTACGCTATCAGCCACCTGTGACGCAGTTATCCGGCTTCGAAGTTGATCAAGAATTAGTCGGCTCGCTCACTGCGGCCAGTAAAGCGGTAGAAACTGTCCTGCCAGGCGTCGACGCTTTGCGAATGATAGATGTCCTGAAATGGCCGGGCGTACTGAAGACGCCGGAAGTCGACGCGGAGCAGCTGGTTGCCACTGCAATGACCCTGGTGAATGATGGACTGAAGGAACTCAAAGAGACCCGTGAGCGGGAGGGTGAAAAACTGAAACAGTTGTTGTTGGAGCGCTGTGAGGCAATGGCGGTTGAGGTGGCCAAAGTCCAGCAACGAATTCCGGTGGCAATCGAAGCTATGCGCCAGAGGATCAAGGAAAAACTGACCGAGTGGCAGGCAGAACTAGATGAGGTACGCTTGGAGCAGGAAGTGGTTTTTCTATGTAACAAATCAGATGTCGCCGAGGAAATGGATCGTCTCCAGGCACATATTGAGGAGGTGAAACGGGTTCTGGAGGATAAAAAGCCCATTGGGCGTCGCCTGGATTTTTTAATGCAGGAACTGAATCGGGAAGCAAACACCCTGGCCTCCAAATCGCCGGACACTGAAATGACTCGCGCTTCTGTCGAGTTGAAAGTGCTTATTGAGCAAATGCGAGAGCAGGTGCAGAATATTGAATAAGCTTTACCGAAATTTTGCTTGATAACTTACCAGGAACTAAAGCAAACGACATGGCAATGGATTCTAACATCGGGCAAGTTCCAGGATCACTGTATATCGTCGCGGCGCCTTCCGGTGCCGGAAAAACCAGCCTGGTGAAAGCACTGCTGGAATCTACCGCGGGAATTACCGTCTCGGTATCCCATACTACCCGGCAGGCGCGGCCGGGTGAGGTGCATGGTGAGGACTATTATTATGTTGATGTGCCATCCTTTGAAGCGATGATTGAGCGAGATGCATTCCTGGAGTATGCCAGAGTTTTTGATAATTACTATGGAACATCACGCCAGTCTGTGGAATCCACCATCGCCGGTGGCCTGGATGTGATCCTGGAGATTGATTGGCAAGGTGCACAACAAGTACGCAAATTATACCCGGAGAGCTGCGGTATTTTTATTTTGCCGCCATCCCGCGCTGCTTTGGAAGAGCGGTTGCGCGCCCGAGGTCAGGATGACGAGGCGATTGTGCAACGAAGGATGCGTGACGCGGAGGCTGAGATGTCACACTATCGGGAATTCGATTATTTGGTGATAAATGACGAGTTTGACCAGGCACTACAGGCGTTACGTGCCATCGTGATAGCTCGCCGACAGCGCAGTGACATTCAGTGCCAACGCCAGGAACAATTGTTGCAGCAACTCTTATCGTAAAGATCAGGCTTTTATAGCTGGTGCATTAAGCATCGTTTATGTACAATTGTCCGGCTTGGACAACGCATTGTTTAGGAAGTACTTTCTGTCCAGGCGGACTATCTAGGCAAAACAGAGTCAGAAGAACCCTGTCATACAGGGTCGGGCTTTTCTGGAAGTTGATTCAAGGCCCCCGTTCAATACGCATTGTTAAATTCAAGTACTATTTTAGAGGTGTCACTTCATGGCAAGAGTAACAGTAGAAGATTGTTTGGAACACGTGGATAATCGTTTTGAATTAGTGTTGTTGGCCAGTCGACGTGCCCGGCAAATTGCGCATGGCAAAGATGCCATGGTGGAACTGGAAAATGACAAGCCTACCGTTGTTGCTTTGCGTGAAATCGCGGAAGGCAAGATAAACAATGCTGTACTGGACGCCGCCGAAAAAGAACCGGAAGAAGAAAGCGAAGAATCGTACGACGAGGCAAAGGAGTCCAGCTAAGCCGCACAATGCACAAGAGGGCCCGGTGTTTCTTATAAGTGATCTATGTACGTTACTTGAATCCTACCTTGAACCTGACCAGGTTAAAGAAGTTTACCGGGCTTATTTGTTTGGTGCAGATGCCCACGAAGGCCAGCAACGCCTTTCCGGCGAACCCTATATTTATCACCCCCTAGCTGTTGCGCGCATCCTTGCGGAAATGCGCATGGATGTAAACAGTGTCATTGCAGCCTTGCTGCACGACGTCATTGAAGACACCCCGATGGCTAAAGATCATCTGGCCAGTGAGTTTGGTGAGGAAGTGGCCGAGCTCGTTGATGGCGTCAGCAAGTTAACCCAGGTTAAGTTTGAAAGTAAAGCAGAAGCGCAAGCCGAAAACTTTCGCAAGATGATGTTAGCCATGGTGCGTGATATTCGCGTCATACTCATCAAGCTGGCTGATCGTTTACACAACATGCGTACCCTGGGTGTTATGCCTCCACCTAAACGCCGTCGTATCTCCAAAGAGACCCTGGAAATTTACGTACCAATTGCCAACCGCCTTGGCATGCATAATCTTCGACTGGAACTGGAAGAGCTGGGATTTAAAGCCGCCTATCCAATGCGCTATCGTATCCTCGAAGAGGCGGTCAAAAAAGCGCGTGGTAATCGCGGTGAAGTGCTGGAAAAAATTCGCAGCAATATCGAAGATCGTATACATCAGGAAGGCATCGATTATCCGGTTAAGGGTCGGGAAAAACACCTGTACAGTATTTATGAAAAAATGCGCACGAAAGGTTTGTCCTTTGCCGAGGTCTTTGACGTCTATGCGTTTCGTATCGTGGTCGATAAACCGGATACATGCTATCGCGTGCTCGGTATTATCCATAGCATTTACAAACCGGTGCCCGGTAAATTCAAGGATTATATCGCGATTCCCAAAGCCAACGGTTACCAGTCACTACACACTATCCTGTTTGGTCCCTATGGCATCGCGATTGAAGTGCAAATTCGCACTGAGGACATGGAAAAAGTGGCTAACGTGGGTATCGCTGCGCATTGGTTATATAAATCAGGCGGTGATGGGCATCGTAAGGATTTGGCGCAGGAGTGGTTGCGTGGATTACTGGAAATGCAACAACATGCGGGGAACTCTCAGGAGTTTCTAGAGAATGTTAAAATCGACCTGTTCCCGGACGAAGTTTATGTATTCTCGCCGAAAGGGGACATCATGACATTACCACGCGGCTCCACCATCGTGGATTTTGCCTACGCAGTGCATAGTGATCTTGGAAATTCCTGCGTCGCTGGCAAAATAGACCGCCGTCTGGCGCCTTTGCGCACGCAATTGCATAACGGACAAACAGTGGAAATTATTTCTGCGCCTGGCGCTAAACCCAATCCGGTGTGGCTTGATTTTGTAGTATCCGCTAAAGCGCGCTCCAACATACGTAGTTTCCTCAAGCGACTCAAACGTGATGAAGCGATTCAGCTGGGTCGTCGTTTACTGGAAAAATCCCTGGCTTCATTTTCTGCCAGTCTGGATGATATTCCGGAATCACGTATCAATAAATTGCTGGAAGAATTCAAGCTGGGAAAACTGGATGATCTGCTGGAGCAGATCAGCCTGGGTAATCGAGTGGCGCTGCTGGTTGCCCGGCAATTGACGGAAACAGAAAAACCCAAAGAAAAATTTTCGCGCTCGACATTGCGTCCATTAGGTATCAAAACTGTATTTAGTCGTTATGCACCGGACTGGATGAAAACCGGTAGCAAAGATAACCGCCCGCTGGCCATCAAAGGTACAGAAGGCACGGTTGTGTCCTATGCAAAATGCTGTCGTCCCATTCCCGGTGATCCAATACTGGGATTTATCAGCGTGGGTCGCGGAATTGTGATACACCGAGATAGCTGTAAAAATACCAAAGATTATCGCTCTCGTCCGGATAAATGGGTTGACGTACAATGGGACGACCAAGTGCAATCAACATTTCCTGTTGATGTGCGTGTGGATACGGAAAACCGCCGAGGCGTACTGGCAACCGTTGCAGCAGCCATTGCGGAAATGTCCGTGAATATCGAAAATGTTTCGATGGAAGAACGTGATGGTTCCCATTCTTCCATGAAATTTACTTTAAGTGTCAGTGACCGGAAACATTTGGCGAATATCATCCGCCGGGTACGTGGCATCGATAGTGTTGTGCGCATGGTCAGGTCAAAATAGCTAACTTACTTTTTCAGGATAAGGAAATGTCAAAACAAATTATTAAAACAGACAAGGCTCCACAGGC
>NZ_CDLKIE010000408.1:0-12747 GCF_975902315.1 Kaarinaea lacus
AATTCTGGCACACGCATTAAAAACACCTTTGACATTATTGATGCAGCTGGCAAAAGACGACTACATACTGGAAAATCCTGAATTGCGGCAGACCATAGAAAGCCATGTAATCGGCATCCAGAATATTATTGATCGGGAATTAAAACGAGCCAGGGTTGCGGGTACCGCTGTAGGAGCCAAACAGGCTAAATTGAAACCTGAGTTTGAGGCATTGCTTAATACACTGGAGGCCATGTACCGGGATAAGCACATAGAACTTCAGTATGAGGTTGGAGAAAATTGTCCAACTGTCATGGAGCGCGAAGATTTACATGAAATGTTAGGAAATGTTCTGGACAATGCTTACAAGTGGGCCAGAAAAAAAATAAAAGTTGCAATAGACTGTAATGAAGGGCTTCGTATCTGTGTTGAAGATGATGGGCAGGGTATACCTCAAGAACAGTTAGATTTAATGATAAAACGTGGTCAACGATTAGATGAACAAACAGAAGGACATGGGCTGGGGCTGTCTATCGTCAAGGATATTGTTGACCAATATCAAGGCAATTTTAGTATGTTAAAATCTGAAACACTGGGAGGATTGATGACGACAATTTATATTCCGCAAACTATCACTGGAGATTAAATGGTTAAGCGATGAGGCATTATTGATTTGGAGACTGAGACTCAGGAGTTGATTGTGGAACAAACTCATAGTGTACGGCACCGTCATCGATGCTCATTGCGCCATAATAATGTAAGTCCTGCTGCAATATAGTGGTTGCCATTTCGTTTCCGTCGATAGTACTGTATAGCAGATTGTTGCGAATTTGGTAGGGGTTGCTGGCCTGTAAATCGCTATCATTTTCAGGTGTAGCTAAGGGATTCGTATACTGAAGTGTTCGGATTCCACTGTGATCATATATGCCAATATATTCATCGCCCGTAAACAAATCCTTGATCAGTATCTTGTTACCAACAAATAGTTGTATGATTTGTTCGGTAGAAAGAACTTTGGCGTTTTGTGATTTTAATAACGTGACAGTTAGTGGCGCTTTTACAATATCCCTAATTTCATAATTAACTACACCGTTGTCACTATCAATCGCCGCTAAATATCGATTGTCTAAACTGTAAATGACGCTGGCAATCGGTCTTCCCTTAAACTCAGTTTGCAACTTACCATCTTTGACAATGTATGCATCTTGCAAGGTTGAATCATCGAGGCTGCCAGAATCAACATTGGTTAATAGTCGGCGGCCATCTGCTTTATATATGGCTTCAAAATATTCTCCTGTTTCCAGATGTTCAAATACTATGGAATTATCAACAATCAGTTCAAGGATTTCATTGTTGTTGAGTTTTTTAGCGCCCTGTTTTTCTAACAACTCAGTTGTTAGTTTTTGCGCTTGAGCTATTGTAATTTGGTTTGGTTGTGCAGGTGTTTGGTTAACTGTTTCAGGGAAGGATTCAGGCGGTACGTCGGATTGATCTCCACAAGCGATTAAAAGGCTTGATAGCGCAGTTATTGTGATTACTGCAAGACGATCGAGGCTTTTGAACAAGATATTCCTGTTACAATAAAGCTGTTTAAATATATACATTTTTCCCTGAGTATAATTATTTGTATCGGATAAAGTAACTGGTGTTGGAGATTAGTTTAGGATATTTTTAGTAGTCTATTGCAATATTATGTATTTCCTGAGAGTTTTTCCATATACTTTTATTTGTATACTAAAATATATTCAGTAGTCAGTCTATAAATAGCTTTAACAGTTACGTGACAAAGTGTTAAAAAAGTAGTCTTTTTAAGAATGCCACAATGCGGATATTATTATGCTTAAATCTCATTTGAATGTACCGTTGCTAGTGTTGTTATCAATAGCAGTTTACTCTCAAGGAAGTGCAGGAGCGCCTGTTTATAAATCCAAAGACGCAGAGGGTAACGTTACTTACTCCAGTGAACCGCCAGAAGACGCTACTAAAGTAAAAGAAGTAGCTGTTCCTACCAGTCCATCTTCCGGTGGAGATTCAGTGGATGATATTCAGAAAAAGGCAGATGCGCTTGAAGAAGAAAATTTAGCCAGGGAAAAAGAAATTAAAGAGAACAAGGAAAGCAAGCAAACCAGTACAGAAGTAGTCGTAGAAGACCAGCCTGTATACCAGCATCGTCCCGTGATACAAAACAGACCAATTGCAAAACCGCCTACAGCAACACCATTACCGCAAGGTGGCGCAGCCAAAGGTGCAAAATAGCTAACATTTATTTCTCTATCATAAGTTTAAAATTATTTTAACTTAAATTGCATATCGCAAGTATAACCAGCAAACCTGTGACGTGTATTGTCGATCGCTACCATCATGGTGATCGCGAACCAGGCTTTTCTGGAAGTGGAAGCAGTGATTTATTAAACTGTAGCTACGACAAAATAATTAAGAGAACTTAGTGTGTATAAGGCGGGAGGGAACCTAAATCGCCATGTTGATACCACTCCACATATTTTAAACAATCAGGATCACCCTCGCCAGGCGCCCAGGTAGCGAAATCTTTATCAGCAAGTTTCATGTAGGGTCCTCTTTTGACCTCAAATAACACAGTGCCTGTTTTGAGCGAGGCAACGGTATGCCAGGTGTTAGTTGGAATTTCAATAGCGTAGATAGGGCCATTGCTGTCCAGGTTAATGCGATTTACCATCCTTCCGTCATCATCGAACGTGAGTACGATAGCTTTACCTTGAATGATTACAAACAATTCCCATTTATCATCTTCTGGATGACGGTGGGGCTGTACATAAGTGTCAGGCTCCATGGCATTTAATAAGCGCTGTACTGGGTCTGACAAAAGTGGATGAAGGTTATGATTTTTTCGCAACCGAGGGATATTCTGTGCCTGATCTGTTAATCGCTGCAGAAGATTTTGGTCAATAATTTTGGGGTTATTGCTCATGGGTTGTGCGATTGAAGTAAAGGTTGATCATTTGATACTAATGTATTCCAGGTATGATTATCAATGCTAATCCATACTAAAAATTATCTATATAACTATACAACGACAAAGCGATTTTTGCGTTCTATAGTTGTGGTATGGATATCAAATTAGACAAAATTACATTTGATCTATCAAGCCTGATCGTCTTTGTTATTTCATTTCTTCTTGGTGTTTATATACTCTACCATCTAATAAAATCGTTTGTTGAATTAATTTGATAGCAGGTATATAAGCTAACCGCTTAGATTTCATGCTTGAAGCGACGTCATTGCTAATCCGCAATTGGGATCAATTCATAGAAAACGGGCATCAAGCTATAAGAGAGGGATTATGTAGCTTGATGCCCGAAGTTGAGGGATGAATCTTTTAGTACGTTTCTATATCCAGCTTATGATGCCGTCAAAGGCGGTACCATTCCATTGTGGAATATATAAGCCACAACATATGCAATAGGCGCGATTACCACAAATAATGCAATGGCATACAGTACAGCAAGCTTGCCCATGCCTTTGAGTTTGCTGAAGTCGGTTATGACGCCGATCGCAACGAACGTTAGCATGAACATCATTTTACGCATTCCACCTTGTACTACCGAGGCACCCGACTTCGCAGCTCCCATCGCTTCCGGTGCCATAGTGGCTATCGCGATGTAGGTAAACCAGGCAATAAAGTAACCAAGTACAAATTTTGGAAATCGGAACCATATTTCTGAAGCGCCAACCGCTGCCTGGCCCGGCGTTCGTTCCACTTTGTAGACCCATATCATGGCGAGTACAAATGCCCACACACCAATAAACACATCGATCCAGATTTTGGTGAGTATGGCAGCGCTTAATATGTAATCTTCTGTCCAGAGTTCTCCTGTATTCCTGAAATTATTCGCGATCATCATTTCTTCGAGCATGGCACCCGCTGCTGCATCTGCCCCGTCTGTTTTGACGGTCATACCCATGGCTGCACCATTTACAATCGGTTGGTCAGGTGCAACGGCAGTGTAGAAGGCCGGTAGTGCCACCAATTCAATCATGGCGAAGATAACAATAAGCATCGATACCGCTATGGGTAAAATGGGTTTGGCCCTGATCGCGCCAGCGGTAGCAATGGCTGCTGATACACCACATATTGAGATACCTGATGACAGTACTGCAGATGCATCACGTTTGAGTTTGAATATCTTACGCGACATCGCGTAAACCAGAGGCCAAAACGTTAGATAGGCTACAAAGGTCGCGGCTGCCCCAGCGAGTGCCATATCCAGAATCAGGTTAAGTCCAGTGTCGCTAGCACCTGCCTGAATTTTCAGGGAGCTATCGATCCACATTTTACCCAGTTTGACACCGAGATAGACAATCGCAGTCTTAATAAACCATTCCGGTTTGGCGGCTTCTTTTAAGAAGTTGGCAAAACCTTTGAATAAATTACCGATGAGCAGCCCCACGAACAGGGCCAGCATGTATGAGAAACCACCGCCAAGCTGGAAGCCCCAGGACATGCGAATAGCGTTCTTGGACTTATCTACAGCCATCGCAGCTGTTTCTGCATCTGGTACCTGACCTCCCTTGACATCAACACCTAGCTCTTTAAGTGCTTTGTTAATTTGTTTAGTACATTTATTTACCTTTGTGGTGCAATAAACATTTTCGCCATATATTTCAGATTGCAAAACGGATTGACTGGTCTTCAGTGCTTTGAAGTGTGCTTCGTGGCCAATAATCCAGCAGGCCCATGTGATAAAAAATATGGCAGCAAAGCCAAGAAAAAACTTTTTCACATTTAACTTTTGGAAATATGCCCCGATACAGGTAAGGCCGGCAAACACTGCAAAGGTCACCAGTAGTGATACTAGTGGATGCATACCTTCATATGCTTTTCCTGCTTTACCGTGCGTCGTTGCCAGGAGTTTGCCCCAGGAAGGATTTTCCATGAAGCTGGTGATTTCCCAGGTTTTGGTTTTAGCCATCCAGCCTACCAGGTCTACCCCTGCGATGCTCATTAAGCCGGCGCCAAACAGTATCAACCCAAGCCATACTGCCCACCAATCTTCTGTCGAGAGCATTCCGTCATACCATTTACGATTTACCGCGGTCATTGTCGACTCCCCTTTAAATATTTAGTTTGTTATCCGAATCAGTGCGTTGAGGTTTCTCAAGCGCGACCTACAATTCAATGTCTAATAAACGATTGAAATAATGCGTATGGTACTGTCGAAGCCAGGTTGGGAATGTGTCGAAATCATATCCCATAAATACCGTTAACTTTTCGCCTTGCTGAAATTCTCCTGAATCTCGCAATGCGTTCATTAAGTTAGTATCTAAAGCTTCGAATGATTCCCCACGGATTTTGTATGAATCATTTGAGACGATCCATTCATCACCATCGTGGATAAGTTTAAGCACAACGTCTGCCCGCATAGTGATACCCCCGCGTGCGGTTTAATTACGCTTGTTTTTAGTGTCAGGAAAGAATAAATGTATTGACGAGATATCCCAGAATCACTAAGCCTACTGCCGCGATACTGACGCTATATACCACGAGTTTGGTTTCCCAGGTTTCCCAGGGCTCGGGTGTGCCTAGTAGTTCTTCTGCAGATGACAGTTCGTGACTTCTGGTTTCGTCGATAGACTCTTCAGTCGAAAAGGTTTTTGCTTCCGCCATGTACGTCTCCTCCGTTGTGGGCAACTATGCAAGCTTGCCAAAATAATTACGACTAATTATCTTTTTTAAGCTGCGACATCCTTGCCGGTACTGCCGAGTGCTGCTATTAGACGTTTCCCTAGTAAAGCTAAATGAAGCTGAGACTGCTTGTTAGTATTAAGAGTAGCTGATTGATTACCTAGGTAATCCTTACATTGGACAAGACAATGCCTTAATCGAATAAATAAAGTCAAACATTATATTAATAGATAGTTATATAGATTGTTGGTCACAAACTAGTTAATAAAAAAAATATACTGGAAAAACAATTGAGTGGCAGGAAGGGCGTTCAAAATTATAGAGTGATAAAAGTTCTATAAAAGTTTTTTTTGTTCCCATAGGAGTGCTTATGAAATAAAGATAAGCGATAACAGACTTAATTAATTTTTATAAAATGGATTATCCAGCGTAGTTATTCATAAATTGTTTGATGATGTAGTAGGGGGGTGAGACAGAGCTGTTGAAGATATAAATTACTGTATTCTTGCTGATATAGTTTAGATCTGGCTTAGTAATCCGGTTGCTCCTAAGAATCCTACAATCATCAGCAAAATGCCAATAAACATAAACTGTTTGGTATACAGTTCATCAGGTACTTCAATTCCGATCTTTTTGTACAATTCTGCCGCTTTCTGACCAATAGGTGCTCTTAGTTTGATCATGACAACGCCTAAAATAATGAATATCAGGCTTATGAAAGTGCTGGAAGAATTGTCCATGTTAACCTTTTACTATTGAATTAGATTTCAGAGCATTGCATCAAATCATTGTTTCTTTGTAAATGGAAGTACACCTTTCCAGGCGATATAACCAAAAAATAGCGACAACGAAAAAGGGAATACTAATCGTAATATATGAATAATTGCATCGTCTTCAGCAAACATGTTTTGTTGAAACAATACGATTCCCCGTAATAACACCAAAATGAACGTAGCAATTGCCAGCACACCAGCGCCGAGGCGTAACCACAATTTGGCAGGATTAACTGCATTACTTTCTGACATGTTTTTATTATTGTCTTAATTCGGATCAAATCACAAGTTGCAATTTGTTAAAAGGATGTAAATGGATAGTAGAGGTTGGATATTACATCTACAAATCAGATGAGCGGTGAGTGAATAAATTAATGTTAGTAGATTTTGTCCAATGTTAAACCAAGCATAATCACATAACAGATTGCGCCACCTATATGTGTGCCCAATGTTGCGGCGTGTTGCTGTTTTAATTCTTCCACTTTTTTATTGTAAAATTTGGTTATTAAGGCCAGGGCGTTGCCAAGTGAAAATGACAGGCTCAACATGAGTATTATGGCAAGCCACAGTGCTGGCTTGGATTGGGAAATCAATGCCATGGACGTAAATATCAGCAGGGCTAGTTGGGCTAATGCAATTTGTATTGTTTGTTCATTCATAATTAGTGGTTATTAATTGTTTGTACCTAATCTGCTGCAAAGTTGCATAATTTTTGCCATCTGACTGTCATTATCGACCCCTGTAGAACAGACTTTACCGGTATAAAATCGGGATTAAATGGTTTGTCCAAATTATCGAATTGCCTGGTTGGTATAGTTGATTGTTTCAGCACTAAATGTCTGTATGTTAAGCGCTGTAGAAATATTCAGAGAGATTGAATAGCCACCAATGAAAAAAGAAATAAATATCAATGAATTTGTATGCCGTAGTGCTCAAATTGCTTTACTGGAACGAATTCCGACATCGCTTAGAGCGGTATCAGCTTCATGTATTGGCAGAAAAATTATCTTACGCTGCATTTTTGATGGCGAGCCTGGCGCGACAGAAAGACAGTTGATATTGGAAGCCATGCGTAAATTTGAGTTTGATATGTTAGATAATTACGAATGCGAACTGGAAATAGTCGCTACTCCGGCACCCCGGAAAATGATGCATTTAAAAAACCTGATTTATTGGCGGTACGAAGCGTGGTAATCACCAAAGATTGAAGTGAACGTATTATAGTTTGACTTTCATCAAGCGCAGTTGAGCAAAATTAGTAACCGCTAACTTGTTGATAATTTGTTAATTATGGACACAGTGATTTAGATTACAAAAGCCCGGTTTGATGACCGGGCTTTTTTTATGTGGATTTGTTACCGTTCGATAGCTGTGCAGGAAATTACAATCGTTTTCCCCAATGCAATTTCGCGCGTAGCATTGCGTAGTAATCATAACTTTTAGGATGTATTAATCTTATCAAGTGCTCTTCGCGGGTAATGTGAATGCGATCTTCAGCCTGCAAACCAAGGTTAATTTGCCCATCACAAGTGACTTGAGCCTCAGCCTGGTTGCAGTCTTTAACTATTATTTTGATTTCACTGTCCGCATAAACCACCAATGGCCGATAAGACATCGAGTGGGGGCAAATAGGTACCAATACTATGGCATGTAAACTGGGATGTAATATTGGTCCGCCGCCTGATAGAGCGTAACCGGTTGAGCCTGTTGGCGTGGCGACTATAATGCCATCAGAGCGAGTTGTATTGATAAATTTGCCGTCAATATAAGTCTCGTATTCCAGCATGCGTGCGCCGTTCCACTTGTGAACAACTACATCATTGAAGGCGCTACTTTGACTGATTAGTTCGCCCTGGCGGAAAATTCGAGTATGGAGTAAACCGCGGGGTTCTTCGTCGTATTCGCCAGCGAAAATCTGTTCCAGTTTTTCTTCCAGGCCTTCCGGAGAAATATCGGTAAGAAATCCCAGCCGCCCAAGATTGACACCGAGTAAAGGCACATCATTGTTTACCAGACTGCGTGCCGCATTCAGTAATGTACCATCGCCACCAATTATGACAGCCAGATCCACTGTTTTGCCTAATGTCTGACGCTCCAGAATTTCATGCGGTAAATCAAGATCCAGTTCAGCCGTGATTTTATCCAGATAGACTTCATAATTTTTACTGACCAGATGGTTGCTCAGGTTCTTGATGGCGTCTATAACGCGATCGTCACCATGCTTGCCAATAATGCCAATTTTTTTGAAAGGAGTTTCCATTGAATTATTATTTCCTTTTATTACTGCAAACTAGAAGTCTTTAGTTTTTAAAGGATGATTATCACAACGAACTAGCGGATGTTGTACGAGATTGTCGATTCGCGGTACTACTTGAATAACATGCACTGCTTACAACGAATGAACTAGTACTGCAAAATTTCATCATAATAACCATCCAGTGGTTAATGGTTGTTGTACCGAGTGTTTCCTGACGCCATCCTGGCGCCCTATCTGATGGGAAACCGATACCAATTAATTACATGATAAATCAAATATAGCGCTGATTTCACTCTTTTTGAACACTGCTAAGATATTAGTTTAAAAAGGTAAATTCGTCCCAATTATAGGGTTAATTAGCAGGGTCTTGGCACCCGTACTTTGCCAATGCTAAAGTAGAGCTATTCGAGAGCCATAGCTTTTAAATCGATTTTTCGTATTATTCAACACTTGTGATTTTTTACTGTGACAGAGACTATTCTAAACGAACGCGCCCAGCACTTACTTAAAACATTAGTTCAATACTACATTCGGGAAGGGCAGCCGGTAGGTTCAACCACTTTATTACGCGAATCAAAGTTGGAATTGAGTTCCGCTACGGTTCGAAACGTAATAGCCGACCTGGAACGGCTTGGTTTAGTACGTTCTCCACACACTTCAGCAGGCCGAATTCCCACCGTGGAAGGCTATCGGATGTTTCTTGATAACCTGTTGACGGTGAAGCCAATGGGTGAAAAGGAAGTTGAGCAAATCAAGGTGCAATTGAATTCTGATGCAGATACCAAAGTGCTGGTGGAATCTGCGTCCTCGATGTTATCGGCACTGACGCGAATGGCCGGCGTGGTGATGCTTCCTGACAGGGAACAAACGCACATACGTCATATGGAGTTTTTACCCCTTTCTGACAGACGCGTGCTGGCAATCATGGTGTTCGATAAAGGCGAAGTGCAGAATAGAATTATCCACACCGAGCGAAACTACTCACAACAGGAATTGATCCATATATCGAACTGCCTAAATACAGAACTTGCTGGGAAAGATGTGAGTTTGCTGAGAGCTTCATTGGTAAAGCAAATGCAAGATGCCAAGGAAAAAATGGATCGCATCATGCTCAATGCCATAGAAATGGCACAACAGGTGTTTGATGATGAATCACCGACGCATGATTATATTCTAGCGGGTGAAACAAATCTGATTAAATACGATGAAATGGCTGATATCCCACGATTACGTCAGTTATTTGAAGCCTTTAACGAAAAGCGGGGCATACTCCATTTACTGGATCAATCGTTACACGCGCCTGGCGTGCAAATCTTTGTTGGGAATGAATCGGGATACGAAGCACTGGATGATTGCAGTGTTGTCACAGCGACTTACTCTGATGGTGACCATATCCTGGGTGCACTCGGTGTCATTGGTCCTACCCGAATGGCTTATGATCGTGTAATTCCGATTGTTGACGTCACGGCAAAATTACTTGGTACCGTTCTCAAGGAGCGTGGTTAGTTAGACCTTTTCCAATTGCAATTTTCTTCTTGAATCTTAAAATACAGCCCCAATATTATAGTGATCGTGTGGAATTGCTATAATGTCCCATATATACAATAAGTTACAAGCTATTCTTGCAGTGGTGTGCCAGCTTTAATTGGCGCCAGCGACCTAAAACCGGTCGTTTTGCAGGGAATGTTTCTCACTAAATAGATGTGTCGTACGGAGAGATTTAATGACAACTGACGAAAACGCAGTTTCAGAGCCTGAAGAAAAGGCTACCGCAGATGCAGATATCCCCGCCGCAAATCTGAAAGCGGATAAAACGACTCCTGAGTCTAAGCCATCTAAGAAAGAACTTAAACAAAATAAAGCCTTACAAGAAGAGCTTACGAAATTGCAGGACCAGTTGAAAAAAGCCGAGGACAAAGCAGCTGACCATTGGGAAGAATTATTGCGCTCCAAGGCAGATCTGGAAAATACTCGCAAACGCCTGCAGCGCGATGTTGAAAACGCACACAAATATGCCGTTGAAAAATTTGTCCAGGATTTATTGCCGGTGATTGACAGCCTGGAAATGGGTATTAATGCGGCCAGGGAAATAGACGCTGACATTCACAAAGTAAAAGAGGGTACAGAATTAACCCTGAAAATGTTCAACGACTGCGCCAACAAATTTGGTGTCGAAGCAATAGATCCTACCGAACAACCTTTTAATCCGGAACTACATCAAGCGATGTCCATTCAGGAAAGTAATGATTATGCGCCTGATACGGTCATTGCTGTGATGCAAAAAGGTTATTTGCTCAACGGCAGATTGGTACGTCCCGCAATGGTGGTGGTATCTAAAGCAGTGGAAAATCAAACGTCTTCAGACGAAAGCCAGGCCTCTGACGAAGAGAAAAAAATTGAGGCCGAAGGCTCGAATAAAGATGAAAATGCTTGAAAACAAAATGAATGACCCTACTTAGAGATTAGTTATTAACTAGATTACCAACAATTTTTCTTCGTAGAGAATTATTGGTACAGATACAGATACGTGGAGACCAGAAAAAATGGGAAAAATTATCGGAATCGACCTGGGAACAACGAATTCCTGTGTCGCAATGATGGAAGGTGACAAACCTCGCGTTATTGAAAACAGCGAAGGAGATCGTACGACTCCATCTGTCGTTGCTTTTACCAAAGATGGTGAGGTTCTGGTGGGTGCATCAGCCAAACGCCAGGCTGTTACCAATCCTACAGACACGTTATTTGCTATTAAGCGCCTGATTGGTAGGCGTTTTAAGGATGAGGAAGTACAAAAAGACATTTCTCTGGTCCCCTATAAGATAGTCGAAGCAGATAATGGCGATGCCTGGGTAGAAGCTGCAGGCAAGAAAATGGCGGCACCTGAAATAGCCGCTCGCGTACTCATGAAAATGAAAAAAACAGCTGAAGAGTATCTGGGCGAACCGGTAACCGAAGCTGTTATAACCGTACCTGCTTACTTTAATGATTCCCAGCGCCAGGCGACCAAAGATGCCGGTAAAATTGCCGGGCTCGACGTAAAACGTATTATTAATGAGCCTACTGCTGCAGCACTGGCCTTTGGTCTGGATAAGAAGCAGGGTGATCGTAAGGTTGCCGTGTATGACCTCGGCGGCGGTACGTTTGATATCTCTATCATTGAAATCGCCGATATTGATGGTGAGCATCAGATTGAGGTTCTTTCTACAAATGGTGACACTTTTCTTGGCGGTGAAGACTTTGACCAGCGAATGATAGATTACCTGGTTGATGAATTTAAGAAAGAACAAGGCGTGGATTTACGCAATGATCCTTTGGCATTGCAGCGTTTGAAAGAATCTGCGGAAAAAGCCAAGATCGAATTGTCTTCCGCGCAACAAACAGATGTAAATTTACCTTACATTACTGCTGACGCGACTGGCCCGAAACATTTAAATATCAAATTGACCCGTGCCAAACTCGAATCCCTGGTTGATGATTTGATTGCACGTACTATGGATCCCTGCAAAATTGCGTTGCAGGATGCCGGATTAAACGCCAGCGAAATTAGTGACGTGATACTGGTCGGTGGTCAATCACGTATGCCGAAAGTTCAGCAGGCGGTTAAAGACTTCTTTGGCAAAGAGCCACGCAAAGACGTAAATCCTGATGAAGCAGTTGCTGTGGGTGCTGCTATTCAAGGTGGCGTATTGGGCGGTGAAGTAAAAGATGTCTTACTGTTGGACGTAACACCGTTATCACTGGGTATCGAAACACTCGGTGGTGTAATGACCAAGCTTATTGACAAAAACACGACTATACCGACCAAGGCGCAACAGGTGTTTTCCACCGCGGATGACAATCAAACTGCAGTTACCGTGCATGTATTGCAGGGTGAGCGCGAAATGGCATCAGCCAATAAATCACTGGGTCGTTTTGATTTGTCTGATATTCCACCCGCACCACGAGGTATTCCTCAAATAGAAGTGGCTTTTGACATCGATGCTAATGGTATTCTCAATGTATCGGCAAAAGATAAAGCGACAGGTAAAGAACAATCCATTGTAATCAAGGCTTCCAGTGGTTTGTCAGATGATGAA
>NZ_CDLKIE010000409.1:0-4683 GCF_975902315.1 Kaarinaea lacus
TGCGAGGGTTGTCACAACGGTCAGTTTACGACGGGTAAGGATTCAGCGGTGAACCATTTGCCCACTGCCCAGGATTGCTACTTTTGCCACAATACCACGGCGTTTCGTCCGTCGATATTTAGTCACACGGGTATCAGTAGTAATTGCGCTTCCTGCCACAACGGCACAGCAGCCACTGGCAAGTCAGGCACGCATATCGCCACCACCGAAGACTGCAGCGTCTGTCATAATACCACCACCTTTATCGGTGCAGTGTTTGATCACACGGGTATCGTGAATAACTGTGCCTCATGTCATGACGGAACACAGGCCATCGGCAAGAAGGTCAACCATGTGGCCACCACCGAGGATTGCAGCGTTTGTCACGAAACTGGCAGCTTTACTACCGGTGTGTTCGATCATACGGGTATCATTAATAACTGCGCGTCGTGCCATGATGGATTAGTCGCAACCGGCAAGCCCGTTACTCATGTTCCCACTACCAAAGACTGCTCAAGATGCCATGGCACCACAACATTCACTACCGCGGTGTTTGATCATACCGGTATCGTGGATAACTGCGCGTCGTGCCACGATGGTGTCACCGCACGCGGTAAGCACATCGACCATCTTCCAACGACTGAGGATTGCAGCGTTTGTCACGTCACCAGTAGCTTCCTCAATGCAGTGTTTGATCACACCGGTATCGTGAATAACTGCGCTTCCTGTCATGATGGGGTATCGGCACTCGGCAAGCCAGTGAATCATGTGCCCACCACGGAAGATTGTTCCGTCTGTCATGGCACCACCAGTTTTACCACGGGTGTATTTGATCACACCGGCATTGTAGACAATTGCGCTTCGTGCCACGACGGCGTTATTGCACTTGGCAAACATACCGAGCACCTTCCCACAACGCAGGATTGTAGTATATGTCACGTACCGGGAACCTTTTTAACCGCGGTGTTCGATCACACGGGAATCGTGGATAACTGCGCCTCATGTCACAATGGCACATCGGCTACCGGTAAACCGGTGAATCATATCCCCACGACACTGGACTGTTCCATATGCCATAACACCACGGCCTTTATCGGCGCCAAGTTTGATCATACCGGCATTGTGGATAACTGTCAGTCGTGTCACGATGGTGTGTTCGCCCAGGGTAAAACAGCTACCCATGTTCCGACCAATCAGGATTGCGGTGTTTGCCATAATACCCGTACCTTTATCGGCGCCGTGTTTGATCATACCGGTATCGTCGACAATTGTGCCTCCTGCCACGATGGTGTAACGGCACTCGGCAAACATCTTGATCACATCCCAACGGCACTGGATTGTTCCAACTGCCATACTACGGCTACTTTCATTGGTGGCACATTTGATCACCAGGGTATAACCGACGGTTGCAGCTCGTGTCATGATGGTAGTACGGCGACTGGAAAATCAACAGGTCACTTTATTACTACGCAAGAGTGTAATGTATGCCATTCCACAAATGGATGGGCGCCGATTAATTTCACCCATGCTTCCAGCAACTATCCTGGCAATCACAATTCAACAGTCACGTGTATAACCTGTCACGGCAACAGTGAAACTATTAATTATGACTTCCCTCAATACATAGGTTTTTGCGCAGCCTGTCACGCTGATGATTTTCAATCAGAAAGCGCTCACAATGGAGGCCGAACTGGTACCGTAGAACAAAATAAAGATTGCAGTGGTGGCGGATCAGGCTGTCATCGTGTTAGCAGCCGTGATTTTTGACAAATTAACAATGCAATGTTGTGCAAGCCTGGTTTTGACCTGATGACAGTTCCAGTTTTATGGAATACTACGCCAAGTCATCATATCAATCATTGAGAATTTTTTTGATGTGCTCAAATACTGCATGAAACATTGGCGTGGTTAAGCGTTTGGTTTGGGTGTTATAACGGCTGCAATGATAAGAATCGACTAACACTAAATTGTCAGTTATCGCATGCGCCTGATTGTGTTTAAAAGGAAATTCTTTGATTTTCAAATTAAACGCTCTTAGTACCGCATTGTGCGCAATACTACCTAAAGCCAAAACGACTGATCCAGGTGACAATGTTTCGAGTTCATGTTGTAAATAACTGTTGCAGGTTTTTATTTCTTCGCCGGTAGGCTTGTTTTGTGGTGGCAGACATTTAACAGCATTTGTAATTCGGCAGTTTATCAATTTGAGTCCGTCATTCAAGGAGCGGGACTCGGGCTGATTACTGAAGCCATACTTATATAGAGTTTCGTAAAGCAATATGCCCGCATGATCACCCGTAAAGGGCCGTCCCGATGCATTGGCTCCGTGCATGCCCGGCGCTAGGCCTACGATTAATAATTGCGGAGAGTTATCGCCAAAAGGCGCAACCGGCCTGGCATGATAATCTGGATACTCCGCCGCAACATCGTCCAAAAAGGTTGCCAGCCTTTCACAGCGTCGGCATTTAACATCATATTCTGCAAGTTTATTCATGGGGTATCATCACTCCAGGGATGTACATTTAGATTCTGTGTTATTATGTCGGCCGTTAAATTTGACGGCTCGAATTCCCGCACTGATTTTATGTTATACTTAACATATTGATAAGCCAGTAATTATTCAACTGGTGCGCGCCTGGGTTTGTCTATTCCTAAATGGTTAGCGAGCTAACCTATTATGTATATTGACGAAATAGTTAACCCGTCGCTATACTTGACCACAATAGTCAAGAACTAGAATAGCTGGTCGATACAGATCTTTACAAGACAGAGCGCAGGATCGACTATTCTAATGGCCTTTGCGATTTGGCCAAACAAAAACATAACTGATTTATAACCCTTGTCGATTCAAATCGATGGAGAAATGGGATGGCTTACAGCGATAAAGTTTTAGATCACTACGAAAATCCTCGTAATGTTGGCTCTTTTGAGAAAGATGATCCTTCGGTAGGCACAGGCATGGTTGGTGCGCCAGCTTGTGGTGATGTCATGCGACTGCAAATTAAAGTCAATGACAGCGGAATTATCGAAGATGCACGTTTTAAAACCTATGGCTGCGGTTCAGCCATCGCTTCCAGTTCCTTGCTCACCGAGTGGGTAAAGGGAAAAACACTGGATGAAGCGCAGGAAATCAAAAATACCGAAATCGCTGAAGAACTTGCCCTGCCACCCGTCAAAGTACATTGTTCGGTATTGGCCGAAGATGCGATTAAAGCGGCTATCAAAAATTACCATGACAACCAGGATCCAGACAGCGAAAACGAATCTGCTGCATAACTCAGCAACCAACTGTTCTTTAAGAAAAAAGCCCCCGGAAAAGTATGTTTCCGGGGGCTTTTTCGTTACAATCCGGGAGTAATTCTTTACAGATTGTAATGAATTAAACAACCAAACGTTTATTCCACTGTCTTACTTCATAATGCAGGAAGAATGACCGTTACTTATATAAGCACTATTACTAGAAAATAACCATCGGGGCACGACAGGATGCGCGGTATACAGATTTCAAAACAGGCGATATTCTCATTTCTAATTTTCATGGGCCTTACTCTGTCACTCTCAGGCTGTCTGGTAGAAAATTCAGATCCACTACCCATTATTGAACGCTCTACTGATAATTTAAGGTTGATTCAGTCGGGTGATCGATTGGTCTATCGAATCACGGGTGGGCAGCGGACTATCGCTGGTACTACTACCTTTAGTAATGCAACAATGACTGTGACCTGGACATCTGATGTAATCATAGATCCTCAAAACGCACCGACTACAATACCCGTATTAAGAGAAGACACTGTAATTGAATTTGAACAAGGTGGAAGCGAATCAACTGTTAGGTATATTACTCAGGATCAAACTAACGGTTCTTTGTTTGTGCACGCGTATTACGAAAATTCACCTACTCTACCCATTGTTTATATGGGCGATTTTGTCTCGAATGCTGTCACGTATTTATATCAACCAATACAAACCGTGGCTTCACCTTTAACCATGTCAGATGATGCGTTTTCCTATAGAGTAATTGATGATTGCAATCTAACTTCCTGTGTGACAAGTCTTAAAGCTATCAGTGAAGCCGTTCAGTTTAACTCTGAACAAGTAATTACTATTGATGCCGGACGTAGCTATAGAACTTTATACTATACCTATAATGGAATATACCAGGAAGGTTCTAGTGCTATAGCACTCCCTTCACCATTGGATTACCGCCGCTCTTTCTGTGGTACTAACGCAGTAGATTTTTTTGGCGAATATTTTTATTTTCCCGAAGTTGGACTGGTGGCTTTTCAGTCCGCTTGTAGCGGTTTTGATCCCGCCACCCCAGGTTTATTTGGCCATAACTTCTCAGGCTCTTTGATAAGCGCAAACTTTCCGCTACCCTGATAAATTTAGATAAGTGGTAGCGTCATTGCGCGATTATTTGTGCGGAGAAAGAGCGTCAAATGCTCAAACAAACCGATCGGTTTATTTAGAAACAGCCTTCCGTGGCCAGCGACATCCTGTTACTGCATACCTAAACTTACTTACCCAAACTCATAAACTTATTCAAAAAATATTTACCATCCCTGGTATTACTGCATCCACTACAACTTTGCCTTTGCCCTGCTTCTTTGTTATTTAACACGCTTTTTAATAAATACTATTTTATATTTCAACTTTTTGTTTCATAACAGTTTTAAATAATTATTCTCACTTTGGATAAACCAA
>NZ_CDLKIE010000410.1:0-4995 GCF_975902315.1 Kaarinaea lacus
CTGAAACTGCATAGCAGACATTTTTTAATTGAGTGAAGCCGTACTTGATATCAGCGCTGGTTTAATTCTGCCAAATTCCCTTTCACATTAAAAAGCAAGTACAGCTAACAGGCCGAGGATTGACAAAAATAATAGTCACCCTATCCATTATTTGTCCTGGTCAGAACAACCCAGAACTGGTGCAAATTCATTTAATGCCTGTAAATAAACATCTCGCTTGAAAGCAACCACTTCCTTGAGCGGATACCAGTAATCCACCCATCGCCAACCATCAAATTCAGGCTTGTCCCCGCGATCCAGTCTTACGTCGTCTTCATCACCTGACAGTCGCAATAAAAACCAGACTTGTTTTTGGCCGACGCAGAGTGGTTTCTCTTCACTTCGAATCAGGCCCTTGGGCAAGCGATACCTTAACCAATCCTGGGTCGCTGCGAGCAGTTCCACCTTCTCTGGGACCAGCCCCACCTCTTCCCAGAGTTCGCGATACAAGGCTTCCTCTGGCGTTTCATCGCGTTTGATACCACCCTGTGGAAACTGCCAGGCATTTTGACCAATGCGCCTGGCCCACAACACCTGCTTCTCGGTGTTACAGAGAATAATCCCGACATTGGGCCTGTAGCCTTCTGAATCTATCACGGTTTAAATCAATAAGTTAGTATCCAATTACCCTGATTCTTCCACAAGCTGCCAATGCATGGCAAATCTGTGGCACACGCCGGGCAACAACCAGCAAAATAGCCTCTGGCGCTCGGGTGACAAAACCTATACCTTTCATTTTAGTAAATTATTTGACGCAACTCTGGCATTCCAAAAGGTTAGCACATTGAATTTAGCGATTTTTGATCTGGACAACACCCTATTGGCAGGAGACAGTGATTATCTCTGGGGAGAATTCCTTATTGAACAAGGACTTGTAGACGGCGAAGAGTATAACCGCGAAAATGACCGGTTTTACGAAGAGTACAAGGCCGGCACGCTGGATATCTATGAATTTCTGGCATTTAGTCTGAAACCACTTTCCGAACACGATATCAGCTACCTGAACCAGTTACACCAGCAGTTCATGGAAGAGAAGATTCGTCCCATCATGTTCCCCAAGGCGTTCGCACTCATTGAAAAGCACAAACAGGACGGTGATACGCCGCTAATCATTACCGCGACTAACCGGTTTGTCACCGCACCAATCGCCGAAGCTTTTGGTATCGATACCATCATTGCAACAGAACCTGAATATATCAACAATCGCTACACCGGCAACGTAGCGGGTACACCCTGCTTCCAGCATGGCAAAGTGGAACGGCTTAATCAGTGGTTGCAGGAAACGGGTATGGACCTGAATGAAAGCTGGTTTTACAGTGATTCACATAATGACATTCCCTTGCTGTCTCTGGTCAGTCATCCGGTAGCGGTAGATCCTGATAGAAGTCTGGAACGACATGCCCGTGAACATGGCTGGAACATCATCAGCCTGCACAGCTAATCTGAAACCGGCTAATTACCGTGGCGCGAAATAAGCTTGTATTGATTGGACTACTAAGCCTGACGCCAGTCGCGATCGCGATGGCGTTAATGGTTGGCAGCGTGCCCATTTCTACTTCGCAGGTAATTAATGCACTCTTCGGAGATCAGGTAACACCATCCACGCAGATTCTTTACGAGCTTCGACTACCGCGTTCTGTCGGCGCTTTTACCTGCGGTGCGTTGCTGGCTATAGCCGGTGTATTGATGCAGGTACTGTTACGCAATCCATTAGCCGATCCATACATTCTTGGCATTTCCGGCGGTGCTGCTGTCGCCACATTGTTTGCGATGTTGTCAGGCATCAGTGGCTGGCTGTTAACAGGAAGCGCATTTGCCGGTTCCTTGTTATCAATGTTTGTCGTATTCGGTCTGGCACAAGCTCGCGGCAGTTGGTCGCCAACTCGATTATTGTTAACCGGTGTCGTGGTAGCCGCTGGTTGGGGTGCCGTGGTCAGTTTTATTCTTGCTATTGCGCCACAACGCAACCTGCACAGTATGTTGTTTTGGCTGATGGGCGATCTTGCCTATGTCAAAACGATATGGCCCGGCTTGCTTATTCTTGTGCTGGGATTGACTTTAGCGCTATTTTCATCCCGCCGCCTGAATGTTTTACTGCATGGTCACATGCAGGCAACCGCGCTCGGTGTTGATGTAAAAAAGTTACGCCTGATGATTTATCTGATTGCTTCATTGATGACAGCCACTGCAGTCACGATTGCTGGCAGTATTGGTTTCGTAGGCTTAATCGTTCCACACCTGGTTCGTTTAACGGGTGTTACGGATCATCGCTGGTTGTTACCGAGCAGCGCTTTGTTGGGAGGAAGTTTGCTGGTCATTGCCGACACCTTTGCGCGCGTCATTATCGCACCACAACAATTGCCAGTTGGCGTCATTATGGCCATGATTGGTGTACCAATGTTTCTGTTTCAGCTGCACCGTAGTAATCAACCGCTATGAGCGCTTTATTTTCAGCCAAATCACTAAAAGTCAGTATCGCAAATCGCAATGTTTGCGATGACCTCAATATATCGATAAACAGCGGTGAATGCTGGGGCGTATTGGGTATAAATGGTATAGGCAAGACTACATTACTGCATACACTGGCAGGCTTACGTGATCCAGACGAGGGCGATATTTATTACCAGGATACAAATATTCGATCGCTTGGAAAAACCGAGTTGGCAAAAAAGCGGGGCGTTTTATTTCAAACCAAGTCCGACCCATTTCCAGCGACAGTGCTGGAAACCGTATTAATTGGACGCCACCCTCACATAGAAAACTGGCAATGGGAATCTAAAAAGGATATTGAGCTTGCCAGAAATTCCTTACAGCAAGTTGATCTTGCTGGAATGGAAGATCGCTACATCAGCTCATTATCAGGTGGTGAACGCCAGCGTGTTGCCATCGCAACGATACTGGCGCAACAACCTGACATCTATTTGCTGGACGAGCCTACCAACCACCTTGATGTACAACATCAGATAAAACTCATGCAGCTGCTTCACAACAGTAATGACCAGCAGGATTCGGCGTTCATCATGATACTGCACGACCTCAATCTGGCCGCAAGATTCTGCGATCATATTCTGATGCTATTTGGCAATGGGAAAGTATTAGCCGGTGAAACAAAAATGCTGTTGACTGCAGAAAATCTTAACGAACTTTATGGCTATCCTATTAAAGTTATCAACGATAATTCGCAGGACGTGTTTTTACCAGGCTGAACGGTTAGTGACAACAACTATAACTTAAGCAAATAGCCAAGTTAAGCAAACTTTTGCGGATCGACAGAGTCATCTTTTGTGCTTTCCAGGCTGTCAGGATCTTCAATCCAGTTAAGCAAGGGTTGCCATTGTTGCCGAAGCAAATGAGTGCGTGAATCTCGCACCTCGTGAATACCTACTCCTTCAACAAATGCATGGACATAGTAGTGGCTGTCACTGAAAGCAGTTACAAAAGGTATATTCACGCCCGACAAAAATCCCTGTAGTGACTGGTAAACCTGGGTGTTATCACAAACGCGGTTTGCAACAACGCCAATCCGCGTTTCATTTCCACTGGATATACTGGAGCGCATTTTCCCAATTACCAGAATTTCTTCGATGAAAGCGGTAGTGGCATGTATATCGATGGGTGATGGTAATACGGGAATCAGAATTATATTGGCTTCGCGCATAAAGTTAGTTAGCTCCTGGCTGTTAAGCGCAGCGGGAGTATCAATAATTACGCGATCTATCTGTGCTGGCATGCGCATTTGCCAGCTACGCGTAATAGTGAGCTTTTGCTTGTGAGCTTCGACGCCATGTATGGGGCTGACGTGCTCAGGCCGAATATCCAGCCATTTGCTAGCCGAAGACTGCGGATCATAATCGAGCAAGGCCGGGTAGGAGCCACGGCTTGCGTAACAGGCCGCAAGATTGGTAGCAATAGTTGTTTTACCACAACCACCTTTGACGTTTAACACCATGATTTTTTGCATCGAACCACTACCCAGAGCGCTTTAGGCGCATTTGAAAAAACTTCGAGGATAAACTTAAACGTTAACCCATAACTCGCTGAAAAACCAGTCACCTGGCGTTGATTAATTTCACAGATTCCCAAATTCCCTTGACAGTGAAAGCACCCAGGTCTACAGTCCTGACTGCTTTTGGTGTTCCAACGGGATTCGCCCGAAGGAATGAAACGGGAAGCCGGTGCATCATTGTACAAATTCGTCTTTGATTAGTCCGGCACTGCCCCCGCAACGGTGATTGAGTTAACAGTAGAATCACAGCCACTGCACTTCGTGTGTGGGAAGGTATCTACCAGGACATCACGTCCACTCATCAGTCCGGAGACCGGCCAGAGCACTCGTAATCGTGTTGCGGAGGGCGACGGCGGCGGGCTGATCTGACAAGCATTCTTGTTTCCTTGGCTCCACCACCAGCAATCCTCTGAACACAACAATAATTATCGGCGCGGGTGAGCGCTTTATTTACTTCAGAGGAATCCATGAATAACAACAATTTAAGCAGCTCTGTTTCCTGTACAGCCATTAATGCATTAGCGTTTTCTGGACTGTTAGCCTTGTCGTCTATTTCCACTGCTGCTGCAGAATCCACTCCCATCGTCGTTACCGCAACGCGCACCGCACAGATCGCGGATCAGACGGTAACACCCACAATTGTCATAACTGAAAAAGATATAGCGTTAAGCCAGTCCAGGGACGTCGCTGAATTACTAAGGTTTCATGCCGGAATCGAATTGAGTCGCAATGGTGGGCCAGGTCAATCCACCTCGGTATTTGTTCGCGGCACAGAGAGCGACCATGTCATCATCATGATCGATGGCGTAAAAATGAATGCCCGCACAGTATCAACCGCGGCCATTCAAAACATGAACCCGGATTTGATCGAACGCATAGAGATCGTTAAAGGGCCTCGTTCATCCTTGTACGGGTCGGAAGGTATTGGTGGAGTCATCAACATTATTACC
>NZ_CDLKIE010000411.1:0-14146 GCF_975902315.1 Kaarinaea lacus
GCACCTGGCACTCAATTGCGCAATGGTGCTGGTGGTGGCGGCATGGGCGGCATGGGCGGTGGTGGTGGTGCTACTGGCGCATTTACCCGAGGACCGTATTACAATCGCGCAGCCTTGAAAATTGTTAACTTCGCCGTCAGTGGTCAATGGTCGCCTAATGATTGTGGATCTGCCGGGGCACCCGGTAACGGAGCGGTAGGTGTTAACTGGATGTTTATGAGTAGTGAAGCGTGTAATAATCTGCCTTAAGGGCGTAGTAACAATAAAAATTACATACATCTAATTACCAAAGCCAATATTTAACTAGAAACTTTATTGGTTCAATATTTGTCAAACGACTCTATCGGTAACGAACTTTGAGTGAGTTCAATGCCGAATGTTTACACCTTCCCCAAGGCCAATTGGTGTTTCTCCTGAGAGTAACAGTGAGACTGTAGCTTCTATGTATCCAAAAATCGTTAATGGAATTACCCGGTATTTGTACTCCTTTATTGCGCTAATGTTAGTGAGTACAGATCTATTGTCCGACGTTCCCCGGTTTGCCTATGTAGCCAATCCGTATGATTACACTATTTCCAGTTATTATCTGGATGAAAATGGCGTGATGTTTCCCAATGGCATGGTGTATACCAAGGATAAATTTCCCGCGACACTAATTATTCATCCAAACGGCAAGTTCATTTATTCAGCTTCGCGTACTGTTGATACGGCGCCGATATTTAAAATTGATCCTAAAACCGGCAGGTTAACCGAAACATCGGGTTCGCGTTTCAATACGAAGTTGCGTTCGCCCTTTTCTTACGGTTTTCATCCTTCGGGCAAATTTCTCTATGTTGCAGGTCGGGGTGGAGGAGTTGCCGGGTTTCGCGTGGATGACAAAACAGGCGACCTTGATTATGTGCCGGGTTCACCGTTTAAATCAGGCGAACGAACGCGATGTCTGACTATACATCCGTCCGGAAAATTCGTTTATGCGAGTAACGCCTATACCAACGATGTGTCAGCCTATAGTATCAATGAAAAAACTGGCGTGTTGACTGAGTTGTCAAATTCACCGTTTCCCGCTGGTGAAGCCGGCCCCTTTGATGACACTTATGCGAAACTCCCCGATGTAGTGGGTAACAAGGGGGGAATGCCATACTACATCGCCGCTCATCCGTCCGGAAAATTCGTTTACGTGAGCAATTGGGCTTCGGCCAGTGTATCGGTGTTTCGAGTTAATGAAACGACCGGAGACCTGACATTGGTTGGTTTACCAAAAGAAACAGGACTAACGCCCTATGCAGTTGCAGTTCATCCATCAGGGAAGTATGTGCTGGTGAGTACCTGGGGTGGTAACGATATCTACGTTTACACTGTAAATACGAAGACCGGCGAACTCGAGCATGCGAAAGGATCACCATTTCGAACATTAGGCATAAAACCCGTTGATATTAATTTCAACATTGATGGCTCAATGGTGTTTGTTGCTAACAATGGATCCAATAATGTTTCGATATTTGACCTGGATATTAATACGGGTAAATTAACATTGAAAGACCTGGGTATGACCAGGGCTGGTTCAATAGACGCAGAGCTTGTTACTGTCGAACAACCGGTTAAGTTGGTGCCTCACTATGCATTTGTTGTCAACAAAAAATCCGAGGCATTGGTTAGTTATCGAGTTGATAGCGCAACAGGTAATATAACAGAAGTGGCGCGCATCAAGACCGGTAAAAAACCGGTCGCAGTCGCCCAGGATCCCTTGAACCGTTTTGTTTATGTGGCAAATTCAGGTTCCGATTCTGTATCGGCTTATAGCATAGACCAAAAAAATGGGAAGCTGACGGAAATTGAAGGATCACCTTATAAAGTAGGCAACAATCCCGTCGCTGTTCGTGTCGATGCCAATGGTTGGTACTTGTATACGCTGAATCAAACTAGTCAGGATATGTCAGTGTTTCTGATCCATGTTAAAAAGGGGCAATTGGCAGAAGCACAAGGGTCGCCCGTTACCATACAAAAGCAACCACAGCGCTTGATGACAGATCCTACCTCCCGTTTTGTTTACGTTAATAACAGTAAAGACAAGTCAGTAAATGTCTATCGTTTTCGTACGGCTGTTACGCCATCAATATTTGAAATCACTGATTTCGGCTCACCGTTCGTATTCGATACGGCACCGACTGATGTTTCAATAGATCCTACTGGTCGGTTTGCCTTGGTGTTGCAAAGTGAGGCGAAGCAAATTTCACTGTTTTTAGTGCACGTGTCAACTGGCGCCCTGGTTCCCATTAAGGAAGGTTATCAACCTTTTAAGTTAAGCGAAGAAGGTGCCATCGAAGCAAGCTTTCATCCCAATGGCAAGTACGTTTACGTGCTTAATCAGAAAAGCAAAAACATTTCTCAGTTGCAATTGGGGCGTCTCAATGGCGAGTTAAAGGAAATCGGTAAACCCGTTTCTACTAATGGTAAGCCAGTTTCGTTCACGATAGATCCGGCTGGCCAGTATCTTTATGTTGTGAATGATAAAGAAAATGGACTGCGCAAATACAAGATCGACAAATCGACCGGTAGCTTATCTGACGCCGGACAAATTCAACTGCCCTATACACCCGTATCAATCGTTATTTCACGCGATTTTAATTAGGTTTGTTGGTTTTTATGCTTGCATTTGTTGTAAATTATAGGAAAGTATTTTGCATTGCATGAACCAGGATATCCCGATAGTAGTTACTAATGTTGAAAACAGTTAAAAAATTGTCATCGCTAAAAATAACCCTGGCTGGTATGGGGTTGCTGGTTGTCGGCTCGATTTTGAGTTATGGCAATCCTGATAACACACCAATTTGGGTGCTGATAGTGCCAATGGTGTTATTAGCGATCAATTTAACTGCTGCAATAGCGACTAATGCCCGAATTAATCAGCAACCTGGATTACTGGTTTTTCATGTCAGTTTATTGCTAATCCTTATAGTTGCGACGATCGGTCGGCTTACACATATGGATGCGCATATTGAATTAGTCGTGGGTACTGAATTTGAACCTGGTAATCTCCAGGAAATACATGCCGGGCCGCTGCACTCCGGTGCTCTGGATAAAGTGCATTTTGTACAAGGACCCTTTAATGTTGAGTATTCGCCTGGTTTGCAAAGGGGATTGACTTATAGCTATGTTAACGTAAAAACAGTTACCGGAGCGTGGGAAGAGCGAGTCGTGGGAGATGACCGTCCACTTGTAATTGAAGGCTACCGTTTCTATACCACGTTTAATAAAGGATTTGCGCCAATCCTGACCTGGATCCCAGAAACTGGAGAACCAGTCACTGGTGCTGTCAATATGCCATCCTACCCGCTATTTGAATACAAGCAGGACAATCGCTGGATTCCTCCCGGTAGCAAAGAAGAAATTAAATTTTGGTTACAGTTAAATACCGGAATGAAAGAAGATGACCACTGGGTATTGGATGGGAGAACATCGACGGGTGTGCTGATCGTTACTACTGAAAACAAACGCCACGAAGTTCAGGTAGGCGAATCAGTTGAATTACAGAATGGTCGCTTGCGTTTTGAATCGCTAACGACCTGGATGGGCTATCGGCTGTTTTATGATCCAACCATTCAATGGATGTTTTTTATTTCCATTATGGGTGTGCTTGGCTTGACGCAATATTTCTGGAAGAAAATAAACCTGCAGCCCTGGATGGATGAAAAGCCTGACGCTGTCGTTGCTGAAGATGGGAAACCAATCGGTGAGTTGGGTGGTCAAACAAGCCAACAACAAATTACAGATAAAGACATGGTGTCGAGCCATTTTATGGCAGGAGATGGGCGTTGAATAATGTAGTGGCAGAAATCCCCTGGTTGTGGTCCGGGCTTGGGGCTTATTTCGTAGCGACTCTTATCGCTATTTGGGGCGTTGTGCCTCGATTTGCCGGTATGCCTGTTATCAAGTCGAAACGTCATGAATATATCGTGCTGGCGTTTTTAGTGCTGGGTGTTGCGCTTCTGGCGATTGCGATATCAGCGCGCTGGGTGCGTATTGGGCACGGCCCCTGGATTAGCCTGTTTGAATTACTGATGAGCCAGCTTTGGAGTCTGGGGCTGATATTCATTTTACTTTACTGGCGTTTGCCGGGATTAAGACCCAGCGCCGTTATAGTCTTACCGGTGATGTGGATACTTGGCAGTTGGGTATTGACTCTTGAGCCTAGCGCCAGTCACTTCCCTGCAACGTATTACAATTCCTGGAAGTGGGTGCATGTAGGTTTGGGTAAAGTCTTTCTCGCTTTGCTATTGGCCGGTGTGGGCCTGGCTGGTGTACTAATGTTGCGCCAGACGGAGCGGGGCAAAGTCTGGTTCAAGAGTATGCCGTCAGATGTCATTGTGGACAGGCTCGCCTGGCGTTTCATGATGCTGGCGCTGGTATTTGACAGTTTAATGTTAATCGCTGGTGCTGTATGGGCGCAGGACGCATGGGGTCGTTACTGGGCCTGGGACCCATTAGAGACTTCTGCGTTTCTCACCTGGCTATTTTTAGCGATAGGATTGCATCTCAGGTTAAGTTATCGTGTACCACCAGTGCTGAGTGGTTTGATGATTATCGGTATTTTTGTTATGGCGTTTGCGACCTATTTTGGTACGCCTTATATTAGTCCCGCTGCTCACAAAGGTATGGTGTAAAAAAAGTTGGTTTATTTTTATGGTTGATGTGAGTAACAGTAAAGCTGGCAAAGCAAAAACAAAAATAAGTTATGAGAACCTGATTTCCATAATTGCAGTAATCTCAGTTGTTGTTATTGGCAGTAGTTTATTCACCCTTGCCAAACAACACCCACCGCAATTTGTGGATTTCCGATCAATGCAGGGAGAGTCTAACGTAAAAGGTTACACTCGGCCGAAGTCTGCGCAAGCAGCAACGCCGCAGCAGGCAGGGATCAAACAAATTAATTTGCTGGAAGGCTTGTCACAGAAAGATGCGCAATTATTGCAGCAACGTTTTGATCAGGCGGCATCATTACTTCATGCCGGGCAGTTTGAATATGCCATTACCGCGCTGGATCAGGTCATAAAAATTCAACCGAGAATGCCTGAAGCTTATGTCAATATGGGTTTTGCCTATTTAGGATTAGAACAATATGAGACTTCAGCGATAGCGTTTTCAAAAGCAATCGATCTCCGACCAAATCAAATAAATGCCTATTATGGTTTGGCAGAAGCGCTCGAAGGTATGCGGGATTATGAAGGCGCATTGGGTGCCATGCGCAGTTATATACATTTGTCACCACACGATGATCCCTTTGTTCCCAAAGCACGTTCAGCCATTTGGGAATGGGAGGTGAAGCTAGGTCGCAAACCCCAGATAGAAAATCAGGATAAAACCATGGGGTTTGATGACAAACGTTTTGTTTCCCCGCATAACTAAATGTTGAAAGATTCTATTGTTTTCATTGATAACTTTAAAAGTGAATCATGAAAGCCAGTCTAACTTTAAAGGCCACTATTTTCGCATTAATGCTATCTGCAATGAGCGCTTGTGAGCAGTCCTCCCTCCCATCACTCAAGATTGCGCAAGGGCAGAGGGTGCCTGATCTCAAAGTCAAGGATCTAACGGGTAATGAAACAACATTATCACTGGCCAGCGGCCAGGTTTTAATACTAAACGTGTGGGCCACGTGGTGTGGTCCGTGTCGTCACGAGATGCCCAGCCTGGATCGCTTGTCCAGGTCACTGGATAGCAAACACTATTCAGTGGTAGGTCTCTCTGTCGATACAGACGATCATGTGGTAAGGGAATTTTTAATAGAGCGAAAGGTGAGTTTTCCTAACTATATGGATCCAGCGATGGAAGTGGCTAACCAGGTTTTTGGTATCAGGGCATTTCCTTCGACGTTTGTGTTTGGTCCCGACGGGCGATTGTTGGAAGTCATTGAAGGCTGGCGGGAGTGGGATACGCCGAGTATGGTGGGCAGGATAACGAATTTAGCTAATTCGGCCTCTAAAGAGGGCGGTTTGGCTGAAAATAGATGAAAACCGTATGTTTCCGTTCGAAAATGTCAATTAGTGCTCCCGACAGGAATACTTAAGAATCCGCCTAAGGTCTAGAGAAATCTAAAAAATTCGTGATACACTCGTTATCTTATGACGATTGAACAACTGGCGGCTATTTAATAGGCAAAGACGAAAAAATGCTTGAAGTACGCGAACTTGAATGCGTGCGTGGTGATCACCGCTTGTTCAAAGGTCTGAATTTTACGTTGCAGCCGAGCGAGCTGCTACACCTGCGCGGTAAGAACGGCGCAGGGAAAACCAGCCTGTTACGCACGATATGTGGTTTAACAGCACCTGCCGATGGAGAAGTACTCTGGAAAGGCGAAAATATTCGCTCCCTTCGCGATGAATACAATCGTGGGTTGACCTTCTTAGGGCATTTAAACGGGATTAAAGGCGAACTCAGCGCACTTGAGAATTTACAGGTGTCTTGTTCGCTCTCGGGAAGCAAAATATCTGAAAATCAGTTACTGGATGCCCTGCAACATATCGGTCTGGGCGGGCGGGAAGATTTGCCTACCAAGGTGTTATCGCAGGGCCAGAAGCGCCGTGTTGCATTGGCTCGATTGCTCATTATGAAAACGGTATTGTGGGTGCTAGATGAGCCCTTTACGGCTTTGGATGTGCACGCTGTGGATCTACTTAAGGGATTGATTGCTAAGCATATTCAGGCTGGCGGAATGGCTATTTTAACGACGCACCAACATGTTGAAATCGATGCGGGTGTTTTGAAAGAGATAGATTTGAGCGCGGCATGAGTGAATCGAGTCTTTGGATAGCCAGTCGCTCAATGCTGGCGCGGGATTTGACACTTGCCATGCGGCGCAAGGCAGATGTACTGACGACTTTGTTCTTTTTTCTTATCGTTGTCAGCCTGTTTCCATTGGGTGTTGGCCCGGAAATGGAAACCTTGCGACAAATAGCGCCTGGTGTGATCTGGGTAGCTGCATTGCTGGCCTCAATGTTGTCCCTTGGGCGTTTGTTTTCCGACGATTATGAAGACGGTACCCTGGAACAGATCCTACTGGAGCCACATCCATTATCGATGCTGGTTTTATGCAAGGTATTAGCTCACTGGCTATTGTCAGGATTGCCATTGGTTATATTTTCGCCGCTGTTGGGTATGCAACTAGGCTTGGAAGGCGAAGCCATAGTATTATTGATGATTACCCTGACGTTGGGGACGCCTGCGTTAAGTTTGATTGGTGCTGTGGGGGCGGCATTGACCCTGGGATTGCGAGGTGGAGGAGTATTAATCTCACTGCTGGTACTACCTCTTTATATTCCTATTTTGATTTTTGGCGCCGGTGCTGTGGAGTCACAGAATGCCGGTTTAGGTGCAGAAGCACATTTATCCATTCTGGGTGCTTTCCTGATGGTAACTCTGGTGTTTGCACCGATCAGCACCGCAGCGGCACTGCGTATCAGTATGGATTAACTGTTGAATTTCTATAGGCAACTATTTAATTTGCAAGCAACGAAAAGAAACATTCATGAGCTTTAAAAACTCCATTATCTGGTTATATTTTTCTTCCCCCAGAAATTTTTATCCCCTGGCGGGAAAAATGATCCCCTGGTTTGGCTGGCTAGCGGCAATATTAACCGTTGTTGGTTTGTATATCAGTTTTGTCCTCGCGCCCTCCGTTTTGTCTGACCAAAAAGAATATTACGTCATAATTTTCATTCATGTGCCCGCCGCGTGGATGTCGATGTTTATCTATGTTGTTATGTCCATGTATGCGTTTATTGCATTGGTGTGGAATATCAAAATGTCGGAAATGATGGCAACAGCACTGGCGCCAACGGGCGCGATGTTCACCTTTCTGGCATTGTGGACAGGCGCATTATGGGGGCGCCCAAGTTGGGGCGCTTACTGGGTTTGGGATGCAAGACTTACCTCTGAGTTAATACTGTTATTTCTGTATATAGGTTTTATGTCCCTGCAATCAGCTATTGATGATCCCAGACGTGCGGCGCGAGCCAGTGGATTACTGGCTGTCGTGGGAGTCATTAATATCCCCATTATTTATTTTTCAGTTCGCTGGTGGAATACCTTGCACCAGGGATTCTCTGTACAGCCCGCACAAACGCAGCAATTAATGGATCCTTCTATAAAGTGGGGTATGTTGGTTCTCGCAATAGCATTCTGGATGTATACCATTGCGGTGGTGTTGGCACGTGTGCGCACTGTTATATTGGAGCGAGAGCGTCAGACCAGCTGGGTACAGGAGTTGGTGGGTGCTAAATCATGAGTGACATAGCAGAATTTTTTTATTTTAGCGGCTATGCCTGGTACGTGTGGGGTTCTTATGGCGTTACAGCGGCATTTATGATTGCTGAAATTATCCTGGTAATCCGGGGTAAGAAAAGCATGATGAATCGCCTGGCTCGTATGGCAAGGTTAAATAATTCAAGCAACGATTAAAGGGTTAAATCCAGTTGAACGAATCGTTTCAAAATGGGATCAGATACCTAGTAATTATCTCTTACCCCGTAGTGACCCATTACCGTGAAGTAAAAAGTAGGTGAAAAGTTATGAAAGCAAGACATAAGCGATTGGCATTTATTGTTGTGGGAGTGGCAGGATTGGCAGTAGCCATTGGTTTGATTGCCAATGCGTTCAATCAAAACCTGGTATTTTTCTTTAGCCCCAGTGATATTCAGGCTAAGCAAGCACCAGTCAACCAGAACTTTCGATTAGGTGGTTTGGTTGAAGAAGGCAGTTTAAAACGCGAGAACGACGGATTAACAGTTCATTTTGTTGTGACTGATAACGCCAATACAATTCCCGTAACCTTTACCGGAATATTGCCGGATCTTTTCCGAGAAGGTCAGGGAGTTGTGGCGCAGGGTAAATTAAATGAAAACGGTGTATTCATGGCGAAAGAAGTTCTAGCCAAGCATGATGAAACCTATATGCCTCCGGAAGTGCAAGACGCGTTAGATAAAGCTAAACAAACCGCAAGCGCAACGGTCGTTAAAGATCCTCAATAAAAGAATTTAACTAGGGAGTGAGCAAGCCATGATACCAGAGCTTGGGCATTTTGCTTTAATATTGGCGCTGTGTGTTGCTACAGTGCAAGGTGTGTTTTCCATTGCCGGAGCACAGATGGGAATACGTCCCTGGGTAGCAATGGCGAAACCGGCAGCACAATGTCAGTTTGTGCTGGTTGCAGTGGCATTTGGGTTTCTGACTTATTCGTTTATTGAAAATGACTTTTCCGTTCGCTATGTTGCTATGCAGTCAAATTCTCTGTTGCCGTTACAGTATCGTATTTCCGCTGTATGGGGTGGTCACGAGGGGTCGATGCTGTTGTGGGTGTTGTTGCTCGCAGCCTGGTCGATGGCGGTAAGTATTTTCAGTAAAAACCTCCCGGATGATATGGTGGCACGGGTTATCGGTGTCATGGGTCTGGTTTCAGTTGGTTTTTATCTGTTTATCCTGTTTACCTCCAATCCTTTCGATAGACTGCTGCCTCCTGCTGTAGATGGCCGAGACTTGAATCCTCTATTACAGGATCCTGGTTTAATTATTCATCCCCCCATGTTGTATATGGGATATGTGGGATTCTCCGTAGCATTTGCTTTCGCGGTCGCCGCACTGCTAAGTGGTCGTCTCGATGCGGCATGGGCGCGTTGGTCGCGGCCCTGGACCACGGTTGCCTGGATGTTTCTAACGATTGGTATTGGTCTTGGCAGTTGGTGGGCGTATTACGAACTTGGCTGGGGCGGCTGGTGGTTCTGGGATCCGGTTGAAAACGCGTCATTTATGCCATGGTTAGTGGGAACTGCGCTAATTCATTCATTAGCGGTGACGGAAAAACGCGGCACGTTTAAGAACTGGACAGTGCTATTGGCGATTTTTGCTTTCTCGTTAAGTTTATTGGGTACCTTCCTGGTGCGTTCCGGTGTATTAACATCGGTGCATGCATTTGCGACAGATCCTGAGCGTGGTGTATTTATCCTGTTCCTGTTGTTATTGACGATCGGTATCTCATTGACATTGTTTGCCTGGCGCGCGCCAAAAGTTGGAATTGGTGGTCGCTTTAGTTTGATATCCCGTGAGTCAGCATTGTTAACTAATAATGTACTATTGGTGGTTGCCGCGGCGGCGGTGCTACTGGGTACCTTATACCCACTGTTATTAGATGCCCTGGATATGGGTAAAATCTCTGTGGGGCCTCCCTACTTTGATGCGGTCTTTATGCCTCTCATGACTCCGGCATTGTTTTTGATGGCCATTGGCCCAATTGCTCGCTGGAAGCAGGCAGAGTTGCCCGATATTGTCGTCCGATTACGTTGGGCGGCAGTAGTGAGTCTAGTGATGGGACTGTTGACACCATTCATCATGGGTGAATGGGGTGCAATCCGCAGTATTGGATTTACATTGGCATTCTGGATTATGTGCAGTGTTTTCCTGATGCTGCGTGAGCGAGTTCAGAAAAGTCAGCGATCTGGTAATGTTGTCAGCAAGATTCTGGGTTTACCCAATTCATTTCTCGGTATGTGCATGGCGCATACGGGTGTTGCAGTATTTGTCATCGGTGTAGCTATGGTGCAGAGCTATGAAGTTGAAAAAGATATGCGCATGGAAGTGGGTGACACTGTTGAATTAGGCGGTTATGTGTTCCGCTTTGAAGGTGTAACGCGAACTAAAGGTCCTAACTATAACGCAGACCGTGGGCAAGTGGTGGTAACCAAAGACGGTGATGTTGAAACCGTGTTGTTTCCCGAAAAGCGCGTTTATACGGTGCAAACCATGCCAATGACTGAAGCCGCCATCGATACTGGTCTGACGAGAGATCTTTATGTATCTCTGGGAGAACCGGTTGGTAACGGTGCCTGGAGTGTGCGGGTATATTACAAACCGTTTGTAGACTGGATCTGGGGCGGCTCATTTATTATGGCGTTGGGTGGCTTGTTGGCGATTACCGATCGGCGTTATCGGCTGGTTCGCCGTAAAGCGAAAGAAGAAAAAACCAGCGGTGGTGAAAGCACAGCTATGGCGGGTAAAGCAGTTACTGGAGAGTCGTAATGGTTCGCTATTTGGTTCCTCTGATTATCTTTATTGTATTGGCTGGTTTCTTATATGTGGGTTTGGGTCTGAAGCCTCGCGAGGTTCCGTCGCCCTTTATAAATAAACCGGCACCTGAGTTTCAGCTACAAAAGCTGCATTCCATGAATGAACTGTTCAGCAACAAGGATATGCTGGGCCAGGTTTGGCTGCTGAATGTTTGGGCTTCGTGGTGTGTCGCCTGTCGTCAGGAGCATCCGGTTTTAGTCGATATGGCCAGGCAAGGTAAGGTTCCACTGTATGGGTTGAACTATAAAGATGCGCCAACAAACGCCAAGCGTTGGCTAAACGAACATGGCGATCCTTATGTGTTAAGCGCTGTTGATTATCAGGGTAACGTCGGTATTGATTACGGGGTGTATGGTGTCCCTGAAACGTTTGTCATTGATAAGCAAGGTGTGGTTCGACACAAGGTTATCGGTCCAATTTCTTATAAAGAACTAAATGATTGTGTAATGCCGGTTGTGGATGAGTTGAATAAACGTGAACAAATAGATCCAGCGGCGTTAGCCGTCTTAAGTGAGGTGAGAAAGGCATGTTCGTCATGATGCGCAATGTTGTCTACATGTTATTACTTGGCTTGCTTGTTATAGCAACTCCGGTTATTGCCAAGGAGGCCGCTCCCATGGCGGCTGATCCAGAGATGGAGAAAATAGTTAATGAAATTGCTGCCGAGTTGCGATGCCTGGTGTGCCAGAATCAAACTATTGCTGATTCCCATGCTGCACTGGCAGTGGACTTGAAAAACCAGGTGCGTGAAATGGTTAAGCAAGGGAAGAGTCGCGATGACGTAGTTGACTACATGGTGGAACGTTATGGGGATTTCGTTCGCTATCGTCCACCCATTAAGCCGACGACCTATCTGCTATGGGTTGGCCCATTTTTATTGTTGGCCGGTGGATTTATTATCCTGGCAGTCAATTTGCGCAAAAGAAAAGAATTAGTCACGGAAGCACCATTAAGCGAAGAAGAACATCAAAAACTGGATTCAATTCTTCATTCTGAAAATAAAGAGGGAGAGGGCCGTTAAGCATGGTTGTATTTTCTACGGTGGCGTTACTGTTAATTATCGCAGCGTTGTTATTTCTGTTACCTCCCTTGATGCAGCGCCAGTCGTCAAAGAGTGCGGTTGAACGTAAAGAGCTGAATATTTTGCTATACAAGGATCAGCTTGCGGAACTTGAGGCAGACCTGAAAAGCGAAAACATAACGCAGGAACAGTTTGATCAGGCTCATGCTGATCTGGAAAGAAGTCTGCTACATGATGTTGCCGACGATACGAGTGATAATAAACCAGCTAGAAAAATTTCAGGTAACATTGCTGCCATTATCGTTGGTATAGCAGTGCCTGTCGTTGCTGTTGGTCTGTATGCGCATCTGGGTGAAGGCAAGGATGGGTTTGAACCTGAGAATTTCCGACCGGGAGCCACAACAGAAGGACATGAAGGGACGCTCGAACAACAGGTTCGTAAGCTGCAGGATCACTTACAGAAAAATCCTGACGATGTGGAAGGCTGGGTAATGCTGGCAAGGTCCTATTATTTCCTGAAGCAATACCAGGCAGCCAGTGACGCATTTGCTCGATCAGTTGCAATGACCAGTGAGAGTAATCCGGGTTTGTTGGCGGATTATGCGGATGCACTAGCGATGGCCAGTGGCCGCAATATGGCGGGTAAGCCTTACGAGTTAGTCAAGAAAGCATTAAGCATCGATCCTAATCACCAGAAGTCATTATGGTTGGCGGCAACGGCCACTTATCAAGCCCAGGACTTTAAGACGACTCTGGACTACTGGCTAACACTCCGCAAACAGTTCCCTGAAGGTACCGATAATTATGTTCAGATGACTCGAAATATTGCTGAAGTGAAGCAATTTTTAGGAATGTCTATCGATGAAGAAATGGCTATCATGCAACAGGCTGAATCAGGTTCTGCAACAGCGGCGGCTGGTGGTGGAACAGGTGCTGCTGCTAAGGTATCAGGTGTAGTGTCACTGGATCCTGCCTTGCAGGACAAGGTGTCACCCACCGATACATTATTTGTGTTTGCCCGTGCAGCCACTGGGCCACGCATGCCTTTGGCAATTATCAGAACCTCCGTGTCGGATTTACCACTTAGCTTTACGCTGGATGATTCACTGGCGATGAATCCGCAAATGAAAATATCAAAATTCCAGCAAGTTATCGTGGGAGCCCGAATTTCGAAATCCGGGAATGCAATGCCACAAAGTGGTGATCTATCGGGGCAAACTGATGTAGTGTCATTGGGTTCAGAAGGATTACAAATAACAATTAACGGCGCTGTGCCCTAGTAATTAGTATAATAATATAATTTTAAAATTTAACCTGCTTTGCCTGTTAACGAATTACCTTGAAACAGATGTCGAGGGAGTGCTGAGTAGTGAAAGCTAAATCTATTTTATTTTATTTTTTCCTGTTTGGTTTGATTTCTGCCAACTCTGCATTGGCGGGTGATCCTTTTGCGGGATCAGCGATTTACACTGAGTATTGTGTGAACTGTCATGGTGGTGACGGTGCCGGTGAAATTGCCGGTACACCCAGTTTTCGCGGTGGCAAGCTGATGATGAAAAGCAATAACGAGCTCATCAATAAGATAAGAAATGGTAAAGATTTAATGCCAAGCTTTGGTGGTGTTTTATCAGAAGAACAAATTGATGATGTTGTGACTTATATAAGGACATTTAACTAGCATGCGTATGTGTAGTAACAAATTAATTATTGTTGTCGTAATTATCGCGTTGGCTGCAACAGCCTGTTCTAAAGAAGATGAAGCGAAAAAAGAAATAACGCCGGAAGTAACGGCGCCAGCTCAGACTGGGCAGCAAAGCCAAACTCTACTACCGGAAGTTCAGCCTGAAGCCCCCCCCGCGATTCCTTCAGGGTACAAAGTTATCGATTCCTTTAATGTAGGTCAGAATGTCTATGTGCGTTCCATGACGGTTGATCCGGTCGCCAGGACACTATGGATAGGTACATCGGTGGGCGTGCTGGAAATCGATATTCAGACTCGTAATATGTTGAATA
>NZ_CDLKIE010000412.1:0-5574 GCF_975902315.1 Kaarinaea lacus
ACTACGCCACATGCCTTTTTTGCAGCGTTAACTGATGTCAATACAAGATTACTAATTGACTGCTTTTAGCTGATTCGTTTTACCCATAAACGCAGCCGCAATATGCATCACTTACTAGTGAAAATTACTGGTCCATATATTCAGGGTAAAACGAATCAGCTAAAAGCAGTCAATTAGTAATCTTGTATTGACATCAGTTAACGCTGCAAAAAAGGCATGTGGCGTAGTTTATTAAATTAAGAGACCGATCTTTCATTACTATATCTGTAAGCAAGTTATTCCCAGAACAACTCCGATCCTAATTTCGCCAATTATTATATTAATACAACGGGTTATAACTCGTTATCTGGCAAAATACTTGCACATTGATGATGAAATATTTGGCCAAACTTCAGGCTGTTGCGCCATTCAAAAACCATTAAGTGATCACAAAAACATGATGCTCATATGATTGATCCGCGCAGTTACCAAATAACAGTGCTTGCTACGTTGTTGGCTTGTGGCATTGTGTTTTTTGATTTTGCACTGCAATATAAAGTAACGATTGCAATAGTAGCAACCGCTCTATTGACTCAGTGGGGATGTACGCGCTTTTGGCAGTTACCTGTATATGATCCGCGTAGCGCGTTGATTTCCAGTTTGTCGCTATGCCTATTGTTGCGGACGGACTGGTTATGGGTGGCTGTAGTAGCTGCATTCGTCACAATCATCAGTAAATTCATTATTCGCGTTAACAACAAGCATATTTTTAATCCCACCAACTTTGGCATTGCCTTTGTATTAATCGTGTTGGGCGATCACGCTTGGGTATCACCGGGACAATGGGGCACAACAGCGCTGTTTGGTTTTTTCCTGGCCTGTATGGGATTGATTGTGGTCTACCGGGCGCAACGTAGCGATATCACCATTGCATTTTTGCTGGCCTACAGCGGAATCGTAATGTTACGCGGGATGTGGCTGGGGGATCCGATGGCAGTGGCTTGGCATCACTTACAAAATGGTGCCTTTTTATTGTTTGCGTTTTTTATGATATCCGATCCTAAAACAACACCCGATGCACGTATCGGTCGGGTATTACATGCCACCGTCGTTGCGATCGTAGCAGCGTATGTCCACTTCGTTTTATATCAACCCAATGGCTTTATCTGGGCGCTGGTGTGTTGCGCACCATTGGTTGCGCTATGGGACAAGTTGTTTAAAGCGGAACGGTATACATGGGAACCAGTTCGAAACCTGAGGAAAATAATATGAAACTAAGAATTGTGGTTACTATCGCTGTCTTGGGTATGGTGTATTGCCAGGCTGCATGGTCATTTTGTGGATTTTATGTCGCCAAAGCGGATACCAAGTTATTTAATAAGGCTTCAAAAGTTGTGTTGGTACGCGATCAAGATCGCACAGTACTGACCATGGCCAATGATTATCAAGGCGATCTTAAGGAATTTGCGATTGTTATTCCTGTGCCAATGGTATTGCAACGTGAGCAAATTCACGTCACAAACAACGCCATTCTTGATCATCTCGATGTGTATTCGGCGCCACGTCTCGTAGAGTATTTTGATCGCGATCCTTGCCAACCAGAACCACTATTTATGCTAAGAGCAGAAAGTGTAACGGATGAGCTTGGAAGTCGATCTTCGGGTGAAAAAGGTCTGGGTGTAACCATTGAAGCAGAATACACCGTTGGTGAATATGACATCGTTATTTTGTCTGCAAAAGAAAGCAGTGGATTGGAAACATGGCTCAAACAAAATGATTACAAAATCCCGAAGGGAGCCAAAGCTGTTTTGGGAAGTTATATTAAACAGGGTATGCGATTTTTTCTCGCTAAGGTGAATTTAGATGAGCAGAGTAAGCTCGGATTTAATTATTTACGACCGCTGCAGATGGCATTTGAATCACCAAAGTTTATGTTGCCGATACGTTTGGGAACAGTAAACGCCAACGGCGAACAAGAGTTGTTTGTATTCGCGATGACGCGTCAAGGTCGTGTTGAGCCCACGAATTATCGCATGGCGAAGTTACCGTCTAATATGGAGGTACCTCTATATGTGAAAACGAAGTTCGCCGAATTTTATCAGGATATGTTTACCGAGCAAGTCCGACGCGAAAACATGCGTACTGTGTTTCTTGAATATGCCTGGGATATGAGTTGGTGCGACCCATGTGCCGCGGATCCGTTGACGGACGATGAATTACGCGAGCTTGGTGTTTTCTGGGTCGAAAAGTATGCTCCACAAGCACGCAGTAAAGCTCAAGCGCGAAATGTCTATATAACACGTATGCATGTGCGATATACCGCGGAGACTTTTCCCGAAGACTTAATGTTTCAAGTAACCAATAACAGGGAAAATTTTCAGGGACGCTATATTATTAATCATCCATGGAAAGGCAAAGCGAAATGTGACAGGGCAGAACAGTATTACTCTCGTTTGGTTCGGCGCCAGGAAAAAGAAGCGAGCAATTTAGCAACGTTAACAGGGTGGAATATAAACGAGATACGCAAGCATATGGCAGTTCTAAAAGCATCTGATGAATCAAAAAAAGATGGGTCGTGGTGGAAATCTTTGTGGAAGGAATGATAGGGGGCAGATCCTTAGCTGTCTTACTTTTTTAACATTTACAAGTTAAGAATGTCTGCTTTAGTACAACGAAAACCACTATGGTCTGCAAAGTCGCCATTTACTGATTGATAATAATAGAAAGATTATAAAAATAATGCTGAAGCAAATCTAATGTCAATTTGCATGCTGAAAGTGATCGGAGGAGCAGGGAAAGTGATTGAACATTGGTCGGAGTGAAAGGATTTGACAATTTTGTCTGGAACAAAATTGGACGTACGAATAACGCCTGTAAGGTGAAAGCCAGGGATGGCTTTCATCAGCCTTCGACCCCCGCCTCCCGAACGCGCTCAAATAGTATATATGAGCAGTAATTTATAATTGAAGTCATTGAGCCGTTGCTACTTTCCATCACACCTATTTCACACTCCATCACCTCAATTCCCCATTGTTCTGACCCAAGAGTGGCCCTTAAACGCAGCGGCAATGCGCATCAGATTTTAACGAAAGTAGAGTGTCTAAATACCTAATATAGGTATTGCGACCGGGTGTACTGGTAACCGACACTCTGCAAAGAATTGGAGATTTCAGTTTCTGGCCGAACGCTGCCATAAGCCAGCGATCAAAATACTATAATCAAAGGCTTACTATCATGAAATCGAATATTTATAATGTGCGTACTTTGCAAGTGTGTGCCACATGCTTTTATGATCAACAGGCCATTATGCTACTTATTTAATGTGATATTATTTCACTAGCGAATTGTACAAATTATTTCCTATATATATAGACAAGATAACAATTCTGTTAGTTAGCTTATCTCTGACATCTTAATAGACGTTCAACAATGCTTGAAGGTGACAAATCGAATGACTCGATTTTGAAACCAGTGTAGACTTGTAAGTTGCTTTATTCTTAATCATTTCTCTCTGGCTAGCATATTCGCCTGGGCGGGATACTAGAACTAATAAATTAAGTATCTAGGGGATTTTTCTCATGTTTTTACGTTTATCTTCTTCGCGCTTTAATTCAGAGCGCAGTTTAAAAGCATTGTTTTTCCTGGTTTTGATTTTGTTGCTTGCTGCATGTAGTAGTGGTGGAGATGATGATAGTGGTGGCGGCAGTGATGTTTACACCATCGGTGGTAGTGTTAGTGGATTAACTGGCATCGGATTGGTTCTTCAGAATAATGGTGCCGACGATCTCGAAATCACAGCGGATGGTGATTTTACTTTTACAACAGCTGTGGCAGATCTGAGTTCTTATACAGTAACAGTATTGACGCAACCAACATCGCCGAATCAAACCTGTATAGTCACCAATGAAACAGGCGATGTAAACAGAATGAACGTGACCACCGTCACAGTGAACTGTACAGATTTCGCAAACCTGTTAGTTGGAACTAACAACCCAGATAAAATACTACGCTTTGATGAAACGACCGGGGATTATATAAATGATTTTGTGACTGAAGCGAGTGGTGGCCTGGATGACCCACTTGGTATTGCTATGGGTCCTGACCGCATGCTATTTGTCAGTAGTCGTAATACCAGCAATGTGCTTCGCTACGACGGCACCACTGGAGCTTTCATCGATATCTTTATACCGGCTGGTACCCAGGGCTTAAGCCTGCCGCATGGGTTGACTATCGGCCCAGATGGAAACCTCTATGTCGTGTATGCGAACAATAACAAGGTAGTTCGGTTTAATGCAACAACAGGGGCGTTTATAGATACGTTTGCTTCCGTGGGATTGAGTGCCCCCACAGCTTTACTCTTTGGGCCCGACGGTAATCTTTACGTTAGTAGCAGTTTTACTAATAAAGTAGTTCGATTCAATGGCACGACGGGAGAATATATCGACGATTTTGTTGTCGCAAATAGCGGTGGATTGAGTAACGCGCAAGGTCTAGCCTTTGGACCAGACGGCAACCTTTACGTTGGGAGTTACAATACCAGCAGCGTACTTCGTTACAATGGAAGTACAGGTGCATTTATTGATGTGTTTGCCTCCGGAAATGGTTTAAATCTGACAGTAGCCGTGGTTTTCGGACCAGATGGAAACCTTTATGTTAGCGGTTCGAATTCAGATAATGTCGTTCGCTACAATGGAACAACCGGCGCGTTCATTGATGAGTTTATACCAGCGGGCAGTGGTGGATTGAATGGCCATCACTATATATTGTTTACTTCTCAATAAATCTTGTTTAATCAAATATGGTTTTATTAAAAGCACTCCTGCAAAAAAGGAGTGCTTTATTAGTACATATAACATCATCATTCACGAATCTTCTATACAGAATAATGTAAAGATAGATTGTCAATTTTTCGTTAAGTTTGGAATTTCGCTTGAAGAAATTTAATGCGAATATAGTGAGAGAGCACTAAATAAGTATTTCGACCGGGTTATACTGATTGCTGACCTTTGTATTTTTACTCTCGATCGTCCTTTTTCTTCCATAGCAGACATTCATAGAATATCCTTCAAACCGGACATTTAAGCTTCAAAAATCCCTGAAAATAAGATTAAATTGAAGTTCCTGTGCCCTGATTTGAAATAGATTGATAATGAGGCGGTCAAAGAATATATTGCTTTAATTACTATCACTTACAGGAGTTTTATTGGGAGTTTACCAAATTAACTGCGCGGACCGGTACAGGTCCATTTGTGGATGTTATACATAATAAAAAAATGGAATCAGACGAATACAACGAGCATGAAGTACTAAAAAATTATGTTCTTGCATATTTTACTAAGTATTTCACACCAACAGAGTCTTTAGGCTTTATGGGCATTGTGACTGAATTAAAGGCACAAAACTTTGGGCCTTTTATGGCTAAGAGAATAAGAGAAGAATGGAAAACAAATACTAACCCTGAAGTTGAGGAGGCACTTAGTCAAGGAAGTGAGAAGTTTCGTGAAACTGTATTCCAGCGTTTAATGTCGGAACATGGGGAAGACATTTTTATAAACCGTTGCCCTAATTGTAATAAGATTGCAAAGACCCCGAGAG
>NZ_CDLKIE010000413.1:0-4572 GCF_975902315.1 Kaarinaea lacus
AAAGGAAGCAGTAAGGCTTGCATCGCTCAATATTACCTCGATTACTGTTGAGCCTGCTGACGGTATAATTAAGACTACTTATTCCTATCAATTTTCAGCAATCGGCCATCACCCTGACGGGTCGACTACTAATATTACTAATAGCGTGGCATGGAGTAGTTCCAACGATGCAATTGCGACGGTTGATAGCAACGGTAAGGTAATCACAGTTGCTGATGGTGATGTTTCTATTACTGCCAGCCTGTCATCGCTGGATGGAAGTACCTCATTGACAGCATCATCCGATCCGCTGGATAGCATTGCGATTTTCGCCGACTCCAATACGCCCAATGATTTATCGGTATCCGCCTGTAAGAATATACAGTTAAAAGCAATTGGCACCTATAATGGTGTTGCTCGCGATACTATCCCCATTACAGATAATGTCAGCTGGTCGGACTTAAGTGGTAGCGATGGCTTCAGCACTGATACTAAGGGATTACTGCATACAAAAACTGACGGTACGATCGCTGTTCGAGCCAGTCTGGATGGGATAGATAGTCCAGATACTAATGTGACGGCTGCCGACGATTTGACATCAGTAGCGGTAACGCCAGAGAACGCAACCCTCGCTGTAAACGCGAAGTTACCATATGTGGCGACCGGCACGTATGCAGATAATTCAACGGAAGAAATTACCGATAATATTACCTGGACGAGTAGTGAGTCTACTATTGCTGATTTTAACACACCAGTACCCAATGAGATTACCGGGTTATCTATTGGTACCACGACAATTACCGCGGCGTGTGGTACCGATCCCGATACTGGAACGACTAATTTAACGGTTAATGAGGAAGTCGTTGCTTACGTGCAATTTGAGGACACAAATGGCAGCGAAATTAATCCGCTAAATACAGTTGTTGGGGTGACGACGCAGGTTGTACTCAAAGAATATTTGACCGATGGTAGTTCACGCGAGGTCACTGAAAATGCACAGTGGACTATATTTAACAACACTGACAATATAGTTTCGGTTGATAATACGACTGACAACAAAGGTAAGGTTACCGCGCTCGATGTTGGCACGGGTCTCGTGCAGGCGTCGTATAAACAAATTGATTATTTGTTGGTCGTCAATGTAAGCCAGCCTTAAGCAAGTTTAGTTCTCCAGCGTATCAATTAATATAAACGGCAAACAGTACCGTACTTCCTACACGTTCCAGTAAGTATCTAACCTTCTCTAAAGGTTTAATTAACGAGGAAATTCTTAGGTGTATGTGGCGGTGGTGGCATCCATTTTAGTGGTGCCATCGCTTCTGCGTGCTCCAATTTTTTGTTCTGTAGAGCGCCTAAATCCATTATTTTTCTAAGGTAATGTATTTATATCTTTTTGAATCAGGGTGTTAGGGCTTTTAAACCAGGCGTTTTAGTGAGTTGTTAATTATTAAACCAATTTACTCAGATTCCGATAAATTACTAGTAAATTCAATTAATAACCTCAGTATCCTGCGCCGTATTGTGCGGGGTAAAAATTTCTGGTTGCGGTGCAGTGTTTCGACTCACAAAAATATACCTAATACTTGGCATACCCGGGATTATCATTTCCGTGATTGGTGTGACGTGGATGTATCGCCTGGTTGCATTTGAGGATGTAAGAAAACTTACTCAGGAAAACACCATCACCTTAACTAAAACACTGGCGAATGTAATATGGCCACAAATCGGGAATATTGTTGCGGTAACCGATAATCATCCGGGTGGAAACCACGATCACAAGGCCCACATAAGACACACACTTTCAATGTTGAGCACGATGCTGGATGAGCCGGTTGTTGATTTGATAAAAGGGACCAACGTACTAAAAATAAAAATATTCAATGCGAACGGGCTGGTTGTGTATTCCACTGATCCTTCGCAGATCGGCAAACTTATGCCACCTGATTATCTTGGCAGCGTGGCCAATAAGGAAAACAGGATTATTTCTGAAGCCGAGTTTAAACCGCAGATGTTAACCTGGCGAGGCGATACCGTAGTTGATCGATATGTTGTGTCTTCATATTTGCCGCTCCGTTATTTTGACGATTATGAAGTGGAAGGAGTGTTTGAGATATACAATGATGTTACAGAAGTCTATAAACAAATAAATAACAGTCAGCAAAAATTTGCAACAGTGTTATCAATTGCACTGGGTGCTATATATCTATTTTTGTTTGTGTTTGTCCGTTTCGGTGACAAAGCAATTCGTAGAAATATTGATCTTGCTGTAGCAAGAGATAGTGAGCGCCAGTCAAACAAGGCAAAAAGCCATTTTCTCGCCAATATGAGTCATGAGCTCAGAACACCCTTAAATGCCATTATAGGGTACAGTGAATTACTTGAAGAAAACGCACGTGATAAATCTGATTCCGATTGCGTAGAGGACTCGTTGCGAATTCAGTCCGCGGCACGCCATTTGTTACATTTGATTAATGAGATACTGGATTTGTCGAAAGTTGAGTCGGGAGAATTAAAAGTATTTAAGGAGCAAGTTAACCTGGACACCTTTATTAAAGAAATAAAAAGTCTTGTTGATCCGATGATCATTAAGAAAAATAATTTTTTGGGTGTTAACATTGATGTGGGAGTTGAGTTTATCAATACAGATATCATTAAACTGAAACAAATATTATTTAATCTATTGAGCAATGCAGCGAAGTTTACTGAAAACGGGACTATCGACTTATCTGTAAATGCTGAAGGTTCATGGTTGACAATATCTGTATCGGATTCAGGTATTGGAATTGATCAGGAGAATATATCCAGGTTATTTTTACCTTTTACGCAAGCGGACAACTCGACAACAAGGAAATATGGAGGTACCGGGTTGGGGTTGGCGATCACAAAACAGTATTGCGAACTGCTCGGAGGAACTATTACTGTGCATAGCGAAATCAACCAGGGTACTACCTTTACTGTGAGATTGCCTTTAGAAGAAGTTCAGAGTAATAAAAAAGCTGTGGCTTGATATGCGCATATAACGCGTGATGTATTCTAGGATGAAATATATATGCTGTTCCAGTCGTTAAGGTCGCTGGAGCGCTGCCTCAACAGATACGCGCTTTTCTTTTCCAATAAGTAGTTCTATTAATTCCAGTGCAAAGTCCATAGCAGTGCCAGGGCCTCGTGAGGTGATGACTTTTCCGTCTATTACAACGGGATTGTTTTCTATGCTGGTATCACTCAGCCCCAGTGACTCAAGGGTTCCCGGATAACTCGTGGCTCGTTTTCCGGATAGTATTCCGGCTGTGGCTAAAACTTTTGGCGCGGCACAAATAGCGGCAGTGAATTTATCACGGCTAGCCATTTGCTTTAATAGAGCTTGAATACGGGGGTCGTCATTAAGGTGGTCAGCGCCGGGTAATCCACCAGGTAGCACGACCATATCAAAATCTTGTTGTAATACTTCATCCAGGGTTTTGTCTGCGATTAGCACCGTGCCCCGGCTGGCGTGGATCGGTTCATTCTTCAGGCTGGCAGTCACCACATTGATTTCTGCGCGACGTAACAAATCAATGATAGTGACTGCTTCCAGTTCTTCACAACCCTGCGCAAGTGGAACGAGAACATTGGGCATTAATGTTGTCCTGGTTGTGCTTTTTCAGCGTCCTGTAAACAGGTTTACTGGCGTAAGATGGTTAAGCCCTTCAACATATTTAACGCTGCGTAAAGCTGGTAATCATTTTGCGCCAGGTTTAATAGTTCTTTTTTCTTGTCTTTTTCCTTTTTGGCTTCTTTGTCAGTAGGCTCAGTTTTTTCACTGTCACCATTTTCCTCGCTACTTTCCAGGTGTCTAGCCAGATCCGCTTCCTTAATCCGTACACCATCACCGCCATCGACACTGGCAACCTTAATTCGTTCCAGTTCAATATCAGGTACGATGCCTGATGCCTGAATAGACCGGCCGGAAGGCGTGTAATAGCGCGCGGTCGTTAATTTCAGGGCAGTATTGTTTTTAAGCGGAAGAATTGTTTGTACGGAGCCTTTTCCAAAGGTCTGGCTGCCCATAATAATTGCACGTTTATGGTCCTGAAGTGCGCCTGCAACAATTTCGGATGCTGATGCAGAACCACCATTGACCAATACCACCATTGGAGCACCATCAAGTAGCTCATTAGGTGTAGCAGAAAATTTCAATTCTGAATCGGGTACTCGACCTTGTGTATAAACGATGAGGCCTTTTTCGAGAAAAGCATCGCTTACTTCTACAGCCGCATTAAGTACTCCGCCGGGATTGTTTCGTAAATCCAGAATCAGGCCGTTAATTTTGCCTTTTCCTTCTTCGCGCAACTTGCCTATTTGTTTAGCCAGGTTTTCGCCAGTGTGCGACTGAAATTGTGAAATACGTATATAGCCATAACCATCTTCCAGTATACGACCTTTAACACTCTGGACTTTTATCGTGTCTCGGGTAATGGTGATTTCTAAAGGCTTATCTTCTCCATCACGAACGATGGTTAAAACAATATCGGTGCCGACCTTGCCGCGCATAATATTAACAGCCTGGTGCAAGGTCATGCCTTTAACGGGTTTGCTATCAAGGCGGATAATTAG
>NZ_CDLKIE010000414.1:0-7375 GCF_975902315.1 Kaarinaea lacus
CAGGTCAGGTGGGTGCAAGCTATGAGATGAAAGTCTATTCTGAGCAGACGAATTACTCGGCTGAAAATCCCATGGTCCGTGAATCGGGTACCGATGGTGAAATCTGGTCAGAGATAATTGTTCAGGGATAAGCGCCGTGAACGTTTATATAACCAGTAATCGAAAATTTTAACTTTCGATACACAAAAAAAGAGGCCGTTTACGGCCTCTTTTTTTATCTATTAAACGTCAGCTACTCAGCTGGCTGACTTGCATACCACGCCGCAATACTCTCAATCACCGCTTCACTGTATGGCAAGCTCATCTTATGCATGGGCGAACTACCGCGTTGGTTGTCGCGATAGGCTTGTAGTGCTTTCACCAGGTATCCTTTGTTCTGCCCACGGATTTTGGGGAAAATCATCATAGGATTTTCCATTCCAGGACCGTGGCAATGGTCACATTTTTCTGCCAGTTCCTTCATGGACATGGTTTTAGCTTCCGCGGGTTGAGCCTGTTGTACAGAATAGTACGCTGCGATGTTTTCAATACCTTCCGCACTGATGTTGGATAGAAAACTGTGCATATCTTCCTGCTTACGCCCACGTTTCTGGTAGGCCTTGACCGCACTGACCAGGTACTGCGGATCCTGAGATGCCAGGGTGGGAATCTTGGGATCGCTACTGATACCACTGGCACCGTGACATTTACCACAATTGGCACTTAATGGTTCACCGGCTGCAACATCGCCCACAGGGGGTGCCTCACGCTTGGCAGGTGTCTGTGACGCAAAGTACAAGGCCATCGCTTCAATATCCACCTGGTTAAGCGCAGCCAACATTGCCTGTTTTTCCTTATGGGACATTTCCCGCTTGCCATCCATGTAGTCTTTCACGGCTGAAATAAAATAGACGGGTTGCTGGCCGGCAAGATTGGGAATACCGGTAGTCGTACTATTACCATCTTCACCATGACAACTGGCACAAACTGCGGCTGCAGCCTTGCCTTTTTCGGCAATGTCCTGCATGGGTTTTTGATCACCGCTTATTGGCGGCAAGCTCGCGTAGAAAGCCGCAATATTATGCGTATCGGCTTCACTGAGCTTGCTTGCCATATCCTTAAGCGCAGCGTGTTCTCGCTTCCCTTCTTTATAAGCTTCTATTGCGGCCACCAGATACGGCTCCACTTGCGCCGCCAGGTTGGGAATATCATCATTGGCACCCTTGCCATCCAGGCTATGACAACCCACGCAACTTTTTTCGGCTATTTTCTTACCAGCTGCCGGATTTGCAGCCTGCTGCGCGGGCTCTTTTTTATCGGCACAACCCAATAACAAAGCCACCACAACAATACTCGTCATTAATGATCTCATAAACAACCTCAAAATAAGTTATTGTGATTATTTAACTACATTTTACTTCGCTGCTCAGCTTAACCATAGAGCACATTGCCCCAGAAGCCAAGTACCACCAGCGTTAGCAGAGCCAGCCCAACAAGAATCAAGGTAGCACCTAGAATCTTGGAGCCAGTAGTCATCGGTGCCGATGGTGCATCTACCAGATATTTTTCCAGCTCACCGGATTTCACCAGTCGTTCGTATTCCAGTTTATGCTCGTGCTTGTATTCTTCCAGCGGAATTCCGCCAGTGAACATGGCAATATCCTGCGGGAACTTGTCCGGACGGAAGTGACTGTTAAAGTAGTGTACCGTGAACAGGAATACTGCGGCCAGGAAAGCTTCCTCGCCATGTACGATAGTCGCGACATTAAATGCCCAGCCGGGTAACACTGAGGCCGTCACTCCCGGGAACCACATCATCAATCCACTGACGCCGACGATGGTCAAACCCCAGAACGGAGCCCAGTAGTCAAATTTTTCCCAGTAAGCCCACTTATCGAATACCGGGCGTGGACCTTTGCCAAAGAACCAGCGGAACATCGCAGCTGCGTCCCTGAAATCCTGCCAGTTCGGCAACAACGAACGAGGACCAAACCAGGTCCAGGTTTTGCAGTTGCGAATTATGCAGTAGGCGATGGCCACCAAGTGCGCAACAAACACTCCCATAAAGGTCATGGCGCCAATGCGGTGTAACGTCGCAGCCACTTCCGGCCCACCAATTATTTTCATAACTGTTGGCGCCCAGAAGCTATCCGCGTACATTACTGTCATACCGGTGAGTACCAGGAGCATAACACCCAGTGCCAGTAACAAATGCATTATGCGCCAGCCTATAGTAAACCGACGGAAGTGTTTACCTTTGTATTCTTCCGGTAATTTATCGGTATCCACGTGGGGGCGATTCTTACCTTCCTTACGATCCTTGTATTCTCTATAAAACCACAGTGCAGCATGGGTCCAGAAAAAGGTGAAAACGCCCGCCAATAAAGCAATCATGAATTTTGATGCAATCCACATGGCTGGATACTTCTCATAGTCGTGAGTATTTCCGTGTGGATGGAACGTAATAAATCCTTCAGTGGCGTCTTCATGACATTTCTGGCAGGTTTCCAGTCGATTCTGTGGGTGAACGGAAGACTGCAGGCTATCAACGCGTTTAATGGTATGTGATCCGTGGCAATCGAAACACTTGGCGGTATGCGCGTATCCCAGTTTGTTTACCTGGCCATGATAGGTCCACATGTAAGTTTTTAGTTCTTTAGTGTGGCAGTTCCCACAGTTTTGAGTGATCTTTACTTTTATATCCGGATTTTTTGGCGACTCAATGTCATGCATGGTTGTCATATGGCAGTCGATACAGACCGCGGCATTAAGATTGCCGTTTTGCGTGACCTCGTTGCCATGCACCGACGTTAAATAGGCCTCTTTCTGCGCCGTGTGGCAGGTACCGCACACATTGGGAATATCAAGTCTGCGCTCTACACGCTCCATGCTTTCTTTGGGAAAAATATAATGCGCATTGTGACAGTTGTAACAGGTGGCATTCGTACGGGACTGATCCTGCATATTGGGTCGCGCATGAATGGAACCCATATAGCTGTCAATTTGCTGAACGACCACCCCCAGTCGCTCGAATTCTGCTTCTTTGCCTTCCTGTTTTGCCTTGTCCCATAGATTGCGATGACACTGTACGCATCCTACTTTACGGTCAATATTCTTACGATGGGGGATTTGTTGAATATCCTGGTGACACTCAACACAGCCGCGTTGGGCATGCACGCTTTTATTGAAACCATCCTTGTTGACATGTAAATCTCGCATGGCGCCATCTACACCTGGCATGGAAAAACCATCCATACCATGACACCCCAAACAGGTGGAATTGTCCGGTTGCTTTGTCTCAGCTTCCTCAGCAAACACCACATTTGCCATGGCGATCTGCACAATGAGTACTAATACGAAGCGATTCAACCATACTAATGTTTGTCTATACATTGTTTTTCCCAACCTTATTGTTATTACCCGATGTCTTTCAATTTCGCTCAAGCTGCGCCTCGAGAACTACCTAGGGCAGCAGTCATAGCCTGTTTATTTCTGTACATATCATTCAATGGCGCCATTGCCGGGGAAACATTTTGCTGCTTGTCCCCAAAATTAAAAATTGCGTTGTATATATAAGATCTGATATGCGTGATCCGTCGCTGTCATGAAGAATAGCTGTATGTGTATGTATGTTAGTGTTCCCTGAATATACTTTCCCTGTTACCTCTTTTTTACTATTGGTTTAATGATCAGCAGGCCATTTATAAAGTGTGGCCTGCTGATTTAGCGCATCATTTGGCTGAATAGTACGCTGCCAAATCCTCGACATCCTGATCGCTAAGTTTTTTCGCAAACATTTGCATCATGGCATGGTTTCGTTCGCCCGATTTATATGCCTGCATTGCCTTTTTAAAGTTTCCAACACTCATACCAGCAATCTTTGTATTAGGCTCCGATCCCTGGCCGTCAACTCCATGGCAACTCGTACAGGCATTTGCCTTTTCCTTTCCGGCATTGGCATCTCCAGCTGCATATACAGCACCGGAAAGTACTAGCAGTGCTGCTGACGCAAATGCATACAGTGCTATTTTTCTGCTCATGCTTCACCCTCCCTTCAGGTGACTACTACTTTGGGTCCGACTAAACATCACAAAACAAGCACAGTGTGGCGTATAGATAGTTTTATCACATTGATATCAGTCAAATTCATTAATAAATACTAATATTCGGTGCGGTTTAGCAAGGGAAATTGTTTATGGTCAATTTAAAATCAGCAATAAATACATGGCTATATCAACGGATACATCGCCCAGATAACTACTGAGCCTGATTTGGTAGATTAAATAAAAATTTCGAGAGAATTTTTACTACTGGGTATTTCAGAATAAATGCTGGTTAAACCAGTTAGAACTATCAAAGCAGGATATATTCCTTTTGTTATGTAGGATATGTCCTCTATTAAAATCAAACAAAGTAATTTTTATGCAATTAGAAATTACTTGTATTTACCAAGCACTAGAATTCAGTGCCATCTTTCATTGCAGGCTGTAAAATCCATCTTCACCGCTTAGATTACTCGTTACACGCTGTTGACTTTTTAATCGAAATATACTGATACACAGGTACAAATAGCTGGCAAGCTATAATATCAAGTATGGGTAATTACATTTCAAATTCGCTGGTTAATTTGCTTGAGCTTTTCACGTCGCACACGCACAAACCAGGCGCACTGAAAGGTTCTGCTGACATTACGCAAATGGTGGAACATGTTGTTGACGTCGTCGATCCAAGAATTCGCGTAATTGGACGTTACGCACAAAAATTATCGCAGCCCCTCGCTCACACGTGGGACTATCTCACGGAAATTGCCAACCTGATACCCGGCGGAGTGACAATTAACAAAGCTAACTTTAGCAGTGACCCGCGCATGAAGTTGATCTTTGAAAACCAAAGTGAGATTCAGCGGCTGCTAAATACAGTCAACCCGCTTGTCGATCATCACGCCATCCAGAATAACCAGTCATCCGCAAATATTTTTATGTTGCTGTGCATGGAGAAACGAGAACATAATTTCCTGGGCACAGAACTGGAAGGCGACATATTAAAGCGAGATGTTATGCAAACTTCGGTCACTTTTAGCAATCGTAAATTTCTATCAGCAGGGCATAACGAGGAAGACGCCAAGCTAGGTTTTAAAAATTGCGCCCTCGATGGACTACTAAACAAAGCTCATAGCCTGATTTCTGAATCGCGTAACGAGCAAAAACAGCTGATTGCGCGAAAGAAACTTCTACACAAGCAACATAATCAGCTGGTTGGCGAGCATCCTGAATTACGAGATATTGAACGACAGCTGGCTGAAATACGTATTAAGCTTGAATCTCCCGATCATCATCTTTCACAAATACTGGAAGTTCTTCACAATCCAGAACATTACATAAAGATGGAAACTCAGTCGATGACGCTAAATAATCTTGGCATCAAGTTAGCAAATGATCGCGCGGAAAAGGGATTCAAAATTAATTATGCAGAAGTAGAAATTGAACAATCACTAAAACGGACCATTATGATCGTCAATTGTTCTGCCAGGGAAGTTAGTTCTTATAATGTGCATTGAGTAATTTGACAGCTTGCTTACGGCACTAACCAGCTATGCAAAAATATCGTGGGTTATATTCTTGAACCAGGAATAGGCATAAGCCACTTCCCTTTTGCGCATTTCATCACTGGCGTCTATTGGCGTTAATCCACCAGCGCCTTTTACTTTCTGAATTTTTCCCTCTGCACCCAACTTATACACCATCGCCACCGATATACCGTGATCAGGCGTAATAAGGCTATAGCAAGTATTAACCAGGGATGGTAACGGCTCCGGCTCACCGTTGAATTTGGCAATAATTGCAGCCGCGCACACTTTCGCTTGTGAGTTGGCGGCATAGCCGGACTTTGGCATGGGTGCGGCAATCGTTGCATCGCCAATCACATAAATGTCCTTATGTATCTTCGATTCAAAAGTTCGATGATTGATCGGGCACCAGCCGCTTTCATCTACCAGCTCTGTTTTAATGGCAATTTTTCCGGCTTTTTGTGGTGGGATAACATTTATCACATCCCCCTTATAAGGGGATGTCGTAATAGCCAACATTTTTTTGGCATCCACTCGTGTGACTTCACCGCCATCCGCCTCGCCAATCCATTCGATCATGCTATTGCTGGTATTATAGCCGTAATATTTTTCCCATCCCGAGGTAAACAGTTTCATTTTTGAAAACTTAGGCTTGGGGTCAAGGATGATAATTTTAGATTTGGGTTTATGGTTTTTAAAATACCAGGCGATCTGGCTGGCACGCTCATAAGGACCCGGTGGACAGCGAAATGGATTTTGGGGAGCCACCAGAATAAAGGTGCCGCCATTTTTCATTGTTTTCAGCTGGTCTCTCAATAACAGGGTTTGTGGACCAGCTTGATAGGCATGGGGTAACAGCTTGCTGACCGCTGGTGTGTAATTCTCAATTGCGTCCCAGTTAAAACTGATACCTGGCGATACAACACACGCATCATAGTTGAATTGTGTCCCGCTATTAATCGTGACCTGCCTGGCATCGGGATCAATCTTTGTCACAACATCATGGATAACGTTAATACCACGCTTTTTGAGTGCATCATAACTAAATTGAATTGTGTCTATGTTGCGATGGTTCCACAGTACTTCATTACTTAAAAAGCAAGTAGTATAGGTTTTTTTCGGTTCAATAATCGTAATATCAATATTGACATCCATTAAGCGAAGATATTTCGCTGCTGTCGCGCCCGCTATGCCGCCACCCACGATCACCACTCGCTTACTGGCACCAAAACTCAGCATAGGAAAGCCCATCGCAGAAACAACAACGGCACTGCTGCTCAGGGTTATAAATCTTCTGCGGCTAATTTTATACATATCTACATTTTATTTATTTCTGGCTGGCGTAGAATTGAATGAGTTGTTCCACACCTTGATTGCCTTGCTGTTTAATCAGCTTGTCCAGTTGTTGCTTTTTCTTAACGCCCATCGACCGATCGCCCGTTAAAAAATCAGATAATGTGAATCTTAAAAAAGGTGCCCATTGGCCGGCCAGGATGCCTGCATCATCTTCCGCATATCCACCGCCTTCCTCATGACATTTGTTGCAATATTTCTTATGCAGCTTTTTACCGCGTTTTGCCTGCCTGGCATCATAATCCTGGGTAAAACGAATAATTTTCTGTTTAGAAAAAAAGTCAGCCAACAATTGTCATGAGGAAGGCGGTGGATATGCGGAAGATGATGCAGGTATCCTGGCCGGCCAATGGGCACCTTTTATAAGATTTACATTATCTGATTTTTTAACGGGCGATCGGTCGATGGGCGTTAAGAAAAAGCAACAACTGGACAAGCTGATTAAACAGCAAGGCAATCAAGGCGTGGAACAACTCA
>NZ_CDLKIE010000415.1:0-6262 GCF_975902315.1 Kaarinaea lacus
GTTGATATTATGAAACTCCGCCAGTCACTGCTGAATCTTCTGAGTAACGCAGTGAAATTTACTGCGGGTGGTAATATAAAGTTACAGGTCTACCGTGAAATTATAAACAATGAGGAATGGATTAAATTTACAGTAAAAGATACTGGTATTGGTTTGTCGGAAAACCAGATGGAAAGCCTGTTTACCGCGTTTTCGCAAGCAGATATGTCGACAACTCGCCGTTATGGTGGTACCGGGCTTGGATTAACAATCAGTCAGAAGTTTTGTCGCTTGATGGGGGGTGAAATTACGGTTGAAAGTGAGTTGGGTAAAGGATCGCAATTTACCATTTCGCTTCCGGCAATTATAAAACTGCCCGCTGAATCAGGCACAGAAAAACAAGTTGCGTCACAACCGGTTGATGAGAACAAACTGGTGCGTGTGCAACAAAAAGATCAGCGCGAAGCAGAAGATGAGCGTCGTAGTAAAAGAAGCACAATACTTATTATTGATGATGATCCTATGGCCTGCGAGTTACAGCAGCGACATTTGAGTAAACAGGACTACGATGTTATATGTGTGAAGACCGGCGAAGAAGGTATCAAAAGGATTAATGAACTATCGCCGGATGTAATTTTGCTGGATGTAATGCTAACTGATATGAGTGGCTGGCAGGTGTTGACATACGTTAAGAGTCAACCACACCTGGTTCATATACCGGTAATCATGTTGACTATGATTAATGAAAAGAATACAGCTTACTCCCTGGGTGCGACTGCGTATTTAACCAAACCCATTGATCGCGAAGAGTTAACTGCAACCGTTAATAAATGCGTACGGAAAGCCGGGCAAGATAGCGTGCTGGTCATTGACGATGATGCGGATGCCAGGAAACTTGCCCGCCTGGTGCTGGAGAATGAAGGTTTTTCAGTCATCGAAGCAGAAAACGGTTATCTCGGATTAATGCGAGTGGCTGAACGAATTCCCTCTGTAATATTGCTCGATTTACTGATGCCAAATATGAATGGGCACGAATTTCTAAGTGAGCTGGAGTTGCATGAAAGGTGGGATAATATTCCAGTGATCGCATTAACCGCGATGGAACTCGATGAAAATGAAAGATTCAGTCTCGAAAATCGCGTATCAATGATTATACAAAAAGGTGCCTACAGCATTGATCACGTACTCAACGCGGTACGGGAAATTTTGGGCGGAAAAGAGCAACAGAGTACTCAAAATGTTAACGAGCTGGACGATAAATCAAGAGATGAGTAAGAATTTACAAAATCTTTATAATTTTTATTCACATTATTATAGTAGTTCATTGAAAACCATGGTATTAACGTAAGTTCAGTGGTGAATTAATTGCGGCTGAGCTACCTGAAGGTAGGATTGTACGTTTTATGGGTGTAGCAGCGAGTTCACAGGCAGTGAATATGAGTTTTGAATCGGCAGGTTCAGTGTTGGTAGTCGATGATAACGAGATGAATCGGGACATGCTCGTACGCCGTCTCGAGCCACTCGGTTACCAGGTATCTACGGCAAGAGATGGTGCCGAAGCCATGGATGTATTGATGCAGGATCCTTTTGATCTGGTGCTGCTCGATATTATGATGCCAGTGAAGGACGGTTTCGAGGTTCTGCAGGAAGTTAAAGCCCATAATGATTTATGTATGATTCCGGTGATAATGATAACTGCACTAGACGACACCTCGAGTGCTGCCCGTTGCATTCAGTTAGGCGCAGAAGATTATCTGACCAAACCTTTCGATCCGGTACTGCTAAAAGCCCGGGTTGCGACCTGCCTGGAGCGCAAGCGTTTGCACGATCAGGAGCGACACTATCGTAACCAGATTGAACAATACAATGATGAATTGCAGGACCGCGTTCAACAGCAGGTGCAACAAATTACCTCAGCACAGCTTGGTGCCATTTTTGCCATGTCAAAGCTGGCAGAATCCCGTGACCCTGAAACAGGTGAACATCTGGAGCGTATGCGGGAATATTGCAAAGTCCTGTCAGATCACCTTGGCCGGTTACCGAAGCACCAGGCTCTCATCAATCAGGAATTCATAGATAATATTTATGCAGCCAGTCCGCTGCACGATATTGGTAAAGTGGGCATTATTGACAGCGTGTTGCTAAAGCCTGGCAAGTTAACAACCGATGAATGGACAGTAATGAAGTCACACCCCATTATTGGTGCGGAAACCCTTCGCGAAGTGGATCGACAACATCCGGGTAATTCATTGATTCGTATGGGCATAGATATTGCAGAAAGTCATCATGAGAAATGGGATGGCTCTGGATATCCCTATGGCTTAAAGGGTAACGATATCCCGCTGGTGGCCAGGATTTTAGCGTTGGGTGATGTCTACGATGCGCTGACTTCAAAGCGCTGTTACAAAGAAGCTTTTGATCACGATAAAAGTCGCGCTATATTGCAGGAAAACAGCGGTAGCCATTTTGATCCTGATGTGGTTGATGCGTTTCTGGCAACGGAAAATGAGTTTCAAAGGATTAAGGAATTTTATCAGGATACCGATTAGTATTAAGATTGAAACCAAATAACAAATATTCGTTAGAAAATTTAACGCTCATAGGAGTGTTACAATGCCAAAGTTATTACTCGTAGAAGATAATGAAATGAACCGGGACATGCTATCCCGTCGATTGCAACGCAAGGGATTTGATGTGGTCTTTGCATTGGATGGTCAGGCGGCCGTGGAGCTTGCTGATTCGGAGCGTCCCGATCTCATTTTAATGGATATGAGTTTGCCTGTGATGGATGGTTGGGAAGCAACCCGCCAGATCAAGGCGAAAGATGACATAAAAAATATTCCTATCATTGCGCTTACTGCTCACGCAATGTCGGGGGACCGTGAAAAAGCACTCGAGGCAGGTTGTGAAGAGTACGACACCAAGCCTGTTGATTTTCCTCGACTGATCGAAAAAATTCGCGTATTGTTGAAAATGTAGTTGGCAAAACTTTTACTTGGGTGTAGAGTTTTGCAACGTATATAGAATGTGAAGGCCAACGGACTGGTTGAAGAAAATTTCTGAAACCGTGGGTAAGTAAAATAAAGGTGGTTGGGCTTTAAATTTTTCTCCATAACTACCGGTAATACCCCGACAACTAATAACAAAAATTTCATTGTGTCATTTGTAATTATTCAGTGCACAGTGAATGCGTAGTGGAAATACCTACATCGGAACACTAATCCAATTTAGATAGAGGTAGCCATGCAGTCAAATAGTGATGCACCCGTAGTAGAACGTCGCGCACAATCCCATCGCGAAATTGGTGCGTTGGTAGTATCCCGAACTGATACCCTGGCGCTTTTGAGTGAGCTTGCATCCAAACAACCTTTTACGCCACCAGAACACGATACCCAGTTACTGCTACAAAACTTTTGTGAAAGTCTCATTGACTATACTGCCTCTGCTCACTTTCAGTTGTATCGTCATATAGACGAAAATAAAGAAAGAAGAGTCTCAGTGCGCGATATTGCTGATCAGATCTATCCGCGCGTGGCAGAAAGCACACAATCGTTTTTAGATTTCAACGACAAGTATGACTGCGAAGATCATTGTGATAATTTATCCGAACTGGCCAATGATTTGTCTAAACTTGGAGAATTATTAGCCGACCGTATTGAACTGGAAGATCAGCTAATAGCGGTTCTTTGTGCGCCGCGACAGGGCTAATTCTTAAACCTATTATATTAGTTTTGTTCGGCGTTACTCCCCACCAGACGGCCCTGATGGCAGGGTCGACTTAGATTACCTTTTCACGTAGCATACCTGAGAATCAGTATTATTTTACTGGCTCATCTCTAAATACTTAACTCTGCTAATATAAATTATTAGTCCAGCTAGTGTGAACTCATGTCAACTTGTTTGTCTTAAATAGTTATGCGCCCTGAATCTTTAAATAAAATCCGCTGCCTGAATGTTTTAATTATATTGATTGCGTTGTGCTGCGTGCCTGCTGTTGGTTTGGCAGATGTTAATGATGAATTGGAAAAAGGCATTGCCGCCTATAAACGTCGTGATTACGCTAAAGCGTTAGATTATTTGCGACCATTGGCTGAACAGGGAAATGCAGAAGCCCAACGCAAACTTGGTGTAATGTACCGGCATGGATTGGGGATGAAGAAAAATGATGCGCTGGCTATTGAATGGTATCGAAAGGCCGCTGAGCGCGGCCATGTTAGAGCACAAAACAGCCTGGGTATAATGTACCAATTTGGATTGGGTGTCAGTAAGGATGTCAGGCTCGCAGCAAAATGGTTGAAGGCTGCAGCGGAACAGGGTGACGGCAAGGGGCAGGAAAATGTTGGTATGTTGTACCTGGATGGTGTGGGTGTGCAACAAGATGACCAGCAAGCCGTTTATTGGTTAAACAAAGCGGCGCTACAGGGACAGATGAAGGCACAACTGACGCTGGGGTTAATGACCCTGGCGGGTAGAGGTACAACAAGAGATGAGCAGCAAGGAATGGAATGGATTAAGCAGTCTGCCAATAAAGGTTACCCGCAAGCTGCCGAAGCACTTGCGAAGGCTTACGCAGAGGGTCTGTATGGAATGAAGCAGGATTTACAGCAAGCTCGTTTCTGGTACCAGCAGGCCGGTAAAAAATTTCAATAAATCATTTCTATTTTTCAACCAGGTTTTCCGAATATGAAATTAACAACGCTTTCTATTTTTGCATTTATTCTGCTATTGCAATCCGGATTACCCACAGCTATCGCTGATGTTGCTCCATTAACCGTTATATATTCAGGCAATCTGGATGGTGAACTTGAGCCATGTGGTTGTTCAGAAGAAGGTAATCTCGGCGGTATAAAGCGTCGTGCTTCCACTATAGACAGCATAAAAGAGCAGAATCCCGATTCGGTTGTTATTTCTGCGGGGGGTTTGATTGCCAGCGAAGGTACCAATGATTATCTGAAAGCCATATATATTCTGAAAGCGTTTGCAGTTTTAGGTTATGACGCCATCGGTGTGCAATGGAACGATCTGAACTACGGCGCTGAACTTGCTACAAAAAATAATTTACCGTGGGTAGCAAGTAACTGGTTAACGGATGAGTTTGCCAAATCCAGAACAATTAATCGTACTATTAACGATAAAAAGATCACGATTCGATTTTTAACCTGGCTAGATCCTGATAGTTCTCCAGTTCGACAGATGCCGGGGGGCAAAGCTGTTACTTATGATGATATTGGTAAACTTGCGAAGGAAATATCGGCCGCCAGGCGCAAACAGGAATTCGTTATTTTAACAACAACCTTGCCCCTGGAGATTATTAAAGACCAGTTACCGCTGGAATCTATAGATATATTATTTGTCCGAGCTGCTTACGAGATATATGGTGAGCCAAAAAAACTGGGAAACACTTTGATACTGGAGCCAGGTTCTCGAGGAATGCGGCTGGGAAAATTGCAACTTACGTTAGGGGAAAACAACACGATTAAGCATTGGAAGCACGAGGTTATCCCTATGCCTGGCAGTGTTCCCGATTCGCCGCGATTGACTGCATGGTATGATGAATACAATGCCAAAGTAAAAGCGGATTACTTGAAGCGTGTGGAACTTCGCAAACAACGTGAGTCAGGCGAAAGCCCTTTTCTGGGCGAAGAGCAATGTAAAGCATGTCATCCAAAACAGCATAAGGTCTGGCAAGGCAGCGAACATGCGATAGCCTTTGAAGACCTGGAAATTGTGAAAAAAGCTTTTGATCCAGAGTGTATCCAATGTCATGTGGTTGGTTTCAACAAACCGGGAGGTTTTGTTGACATTAATATCACATCTCACCTGATCAACGTGCAATGTGAAAACTGCCATGGCGCGGGGAAGGATCATGCAAAGAGCGGTGGTCAGAAACCGTTAGCGAATAAAGCCTGGCCAAGGGAAAAAATGTGCGCCCAATGCCACGTACCAAAACACAGCCCTTCATTTGATATTGATAAATATTGGCCTAAAATTGCCCACTAAGCCGCACTAATATGGTGCGATTGATGAGCGTTTCATATTATTTCTTCTAATTATCTCAATTTAATTAAGATCATAGCGTTTTCTGTAAAGCCGGTAAGTTGATCAGCAGCATCATTTTCAGCATGCGCTAGTAAAGATCATTGGTGTGGCTGGGTCATTCACTCCTATGTTATAAATAGCTGCGAATTAAAAAACAAAAACAACGAAGTCTTTATAGTTTCGTTCGTTTAATTCCAGCTGAGATTAACGAAACCAAAATTAATAAAACCAATTTTAATAAAAC
>NZ_CDLKIE010000416.1:0-6260 GCF_975902315.1 Kaarinaea lacus
ATGCCGGGAGACAACGTGAACATGGTAGTGACGTTGATCGCCCCGATTGCGATGGAAGACGGGCTGCGTTTTGCGATCCGCGAAGGCGGACGTACCGTGGGTGCCGGCGTCGTCGCGAAAATTATTGAATAAGTATTAACGTCGTTGCACGTCTTAGTGGTAACGCTAAGACGTGTGACTTTATTTGTTTTAAATATTTTGGACGAATTTGGTTTAGGCCAGTAGCTCAATTGGCAGAGCGGCGGTCTCCAAAACCGCAGGTTGGGGGTTCGATTCCCTCCTGGCCTGCCAACCAAATAATTCAGTTGGCGGGCGTTTTGGAATTCGTTCTGGCCTTAAAGTAGAGATTCAACGTTTGGATAAATTAATACTAATTGTTTCGGTATTACCCTTGCTTGCTGCAACCGGGGCCTTTTATTACTACGGTGATGAGTCCCTGTTGTTAAGAGTCGTTGGGCTATTAGTCGCATTAATAATTTCTGCGTTTATCGCTTATCAATCTGCGCCGGGTAAGACGGCCTGGGGGTTTGTTAAGGATTCTCGCACTGAAGTTCGTAAAGTAGTTTGGCCAACGCGAAAAGAAACCGCCCAAACCACGTTGTTTGTAATTGTGGCAGTCATCATTATGGGTATATTTTTCTTTTTGCTCGACATGCTCCTGGGATGGGCTGTCCGTCTGCTGACCGGTTAAGAGGGATGTGATAAATGGCAAAGCGATGGTATGTAGTACATGCCTACTCAGGTTACGAGCAACAAGTAAAGCGCTCATTGGTAGAGCGTGTTCAGCGCAAGGGCGTGCAAGATAAATTCGGCGAAATCTTAGTTCCCACCGAAGAAGTGGTAGAAATGCGCGAAGGTCAAAAGCGCCGTAGCGAACGCAAGTTTTTTCCTGGCTATGTGCTGGTGAATATGGAAATGGACGATGATACCTGGCACCTGGTGCAGGATGTACCCAAGGTATTGGGTTTCATTGGTGGTACTGGGGATCGTCCTACGCCGATATCCGACAAGGAAGCCAACGCAATTTTACAACGTGTGCAGGAAGGCGTGGAAAAACCACGGCCCAAAGTCCTGTTCGAGCCTGGCGAAATGGTGCGTATTATCGAAGGCCCATTCAATGACTTTAATGGCGTTGTTGAAGAAGTGGATTACGAAAAAAGCAAAATGCGCGTATCGGTATTAATTTTTGGTCGCTCAACACCTGTCGAACTGGAGTTCGGTCAAGTTGAGAAAGGCTAAGCAGTGCAGCTTTAGCTGCGTTGCCTGGTCAGGTGTTATTTGTAGTTTTGTTAAACATACGGGGAGCTGGATAAAAATTTATCCAAGTTAACTTACTCTAGGCAAGTTAATGGCGGCAAATTTGTAACAGCGTTCGCACCCACAGGAGTTATTGCAATGGCAAAGAAAATCGAAGCTTATATCAAGCTGCAAGTGCCTGCTGGTCAGGCCAATCCGAGTCCACCAGTTGGTCCCGCGTTAGGTCAGCATGGTGTCAATATTATGGAATTCTGTAAAGCGTTCAATGCTCAAACGCAAAGTATGGAGCAGGGAATGCCGGTCCCAGTGGTAATCACTGTCTATAACGACCGTAGCTTCACATTTATAACTAAAACCCCTCCTGCTTCTATTCTGTTAAAGAAAGCAGCAGGTATTGGCAAAGGATCCAGTGTACCGAACCGCGACAAAGTTGGAAAAGTAGGTCGCGAGCAACTGGAAGAAATTGCCAAAACCAAAATGCCCGATCTCACTGCAGCCGATATGGATGCTGCTGTGCGTACTATCGCTGGTAGCGCCAGAAGTATGGGGATTGAAACGGAGGGTGTTAAGTAATGTCTCTATCAAAACGTGCAAAAGCCTTTCGTGAAAAAGTGGAGGCTACCAAATTTTACGCCATTGACGAAGCGCTGGATATTCTGAAATCCATGCCGCCAACAAAATTTGACCAGTCAGTGGATGTGGCTGTGAACCTTGGTGTTGATCCTCGTAAATCAGATCAGGTCGTGCGTGGTTCTACGGTATTACCAAACGGGACGGGTAAAACAGTGCGTGTTGCTGTTTTCGCGCAAGGTCCCAATGCGGATGCTGCAAAAGAAGCCGGCGCTGATATCGTTGGTTTCGACGATCTTGCGGATGACATCAAAAAAGGCAATATGGACTTTGACGTGGTGATTGCCTCACCTGACGCGATGCGTGTGGTAGGCCAGTTGGGTCAAATCCTGGGGCCTCGTGGATTAATGCCAAATCCAAAAGTTGGCACTGTTACTCCGGATGTTGCCGGTGCAGTAAAAAATGCCAAGGCTGGTCAGGTTCGTTATCGTACCGATAAAGCTGGAATTATTCATTGCTCAGTGGGCAAGGTTAGTTTTGACGTTGCAAGCCTTAAGGCCAATATTGACGCATTGTTGGTGGATTTGAATAAAGCCAAGCCCAGCGCCGCAAAAGGAACCTATTTTAAGAAAATTTCCGTGTCTTCGACCATGGGTCCGGGGATTACGGTAGACAAGGCAACGTTAAATATTTAGCGATTTTGATATAGGCCGGCTATACGCTGGTTTACGTCAAAGACCGTAGGTGTGATAAATGGTGTTAGTTAATCCGTGCTGATTGCATCACCAGGCCTCACTTAATCAATACTGACGTTTTTATAATTGTTGTACAGCAGTTGCGAAAAAGTCACTAAGCCTACGCAGACGGTGAAGCCCAAGGCGAACTTAGGCCACCGTTGATAAAATGGGGTTGTACATAGTTTTCTGTACGGCTCTTTTGTTTCAACAAACTGGAGGTATATCTCGTGGCTTTAAGTCTCGAAGAAAAGAAGGCTGTTGTTGCGGAAGTATCCGATGTGGCAGCAAATGCACATTCTGCTGTTGCGGCTGAGTATATCGGCCTCGATGTAGAGCAGATGACGCAACTTCGTGCTAAAGCACGTGAGTCAGCCGTTTATATGCGAGTCGTCAAAAACACTTTGGCGCGTCGTGCCCTGGAAGGTACCGACTTCGAGTGTATGAACGAAGCGTTGACTGGTCCGCTGGTTCTTGCGTTTTCTCAGGAAGACCCAGGTGCGGCTGCACGTGTAATCTCTGATTTCACCAAAGAAAACGACAAGCTAGTTGTTAAGTTGGTGTCAATTGGAGGCAAGCTATTGGCGGCGGGCGAAATCAAGCGCCTGGCTAATATGCCCACGAAGGATCAAGCTATCGGTATGCTGATGTCTGTTATGAATGCACCCATTACTAAACTTGCTCGTACGTTAAATGAGGTACCCGCAAAAATGGTGCGCACCGTAGCAGCTGTTCGCGACCAGAAGCAACAAGCCGGATAAATAACTTTTTTAAAATTCAATCGTTCGCCTGGGCGATCGTAAACAGGAGTAATCAAAATGGCCGTATCGAAAGAAGATATTTTAGACACAATTGCAAACATGTCAGTGATGGAAGTCGTTGACCTGGTTGAAGCGATGGAAGAAAAATTCGGCGTTTCTGCCGCTGCGGTTGCTGCAGTTGCTGCGCCTGCTGCAGGTGGTGGTGAAGCTGCTGCTGCCGAAGAAAAATCAGAGTTCGACGTTATTCTTGCGAGCTTTGGCGAGAACAAAGTGGGTGTTATCAAAGCGGTTCGCGGTATCACAGGCCTGGGTCTGAAAGAAGCGAAAGCTATGGTAGAGGGCGCTCCTTCACCAGTGAAAGAAGGCGCTACCAAAGAAGAAGCCGAAGATATCAAGAAACAGCTTGAGGAAGCTGGCGCACAGGTTGAACTTAAGTAATCTGGCGCATACGGGCCGCTTCAGTGTGCTGTTGACGCATGTGATTGCGTGACGAAGCGGCCCTTAATTTAGCACACCAAGATTTATTCAGTAACAGGCATATAGCGACTAAGGTACAACTGTATTATTAGTGTCTGTTGTAAAAACAATGAAAATTTTAACAGTGTTTGGCTGGAGCTTCGTGCGGCCGGCCTTTTGCTGTTGGTTAAAATTTGGGCTGTACATCAAAATAAGATGTACTCCCGAATACAATGTAAAACGCATTGGGACTATTTGAAGTGAAAGCGTCTTGATTTTTGAGTCTTTTGACTAAAAAAGCTGGGGCGCAAGAAAAATAGTTACGACTAACGTGTGATCGACGATATAGAGGAACGCACATGGGTTATTCCTTCACTGAAAAGAAACGTATTCGCAAAAACTTTGGCAAATTCCCCAGCGTTATGGATGAGCCGTATTTATTGGCGATCCAGGTAGAGTCCTATCGCAAATTTCTTCAGCTTGATACTGGTCTTGATGATCGAAAAGCAGAAGGATTGCATGGGGCGCTAAAGTCAGTCTTCCCAATTATAAGTTATTCAGGTAATGCGGGTCTTGAGTACGTTAGCTATCGCCTGGGCTCACCAGCATTTAGTGTAAAAGAATGTCAGTTGCGTGGCCTGACTTACGCAGCACCGTTGCGTGTAACTGTGCGCCTGGTTATTTATGATAAAGATTCCAAAGCAACGCCCAAGCCTGTTAAGGATATTAAGGAACAGGAAATCTACATGGGTGAAACACCGCTAATGACGGATAACGGTACCTTCGTTATTAATGGCACAGAGCGAGTTATCGTTTCCCAATTGCATCGTTCACCGGGTGTTTTCTTTGATCATGATAAAGGGAAAACGCATTCTTCCGGAAAATTGTTGTATCACGCGCAAGTTATTCCCTATCGTGGATCCTGGCTGGATTTCGAGTTTGATCCCAAAGACTGCGTTTTCGTACGTATCGATCGTCGTCGCAAATTGCCTGCAACAGTGTTATTGCATGCATTGGGTTATAGCAATAACGAAATCCTGGCAATGTTTTTCGATTCCGATACTTTTACCTTTGGTAAAGATGGTGCCAAACTGGAGTTAATTCCTGAGCGTTTACGTGGTGAGACAGCGACCTTTGATGTTAAAGCCAAGAGTAAAGTGGTTGTTGAAAAAGGGCGCCGGGTGACTGCGCGTCATATCCGTGAATTGGAGAAAGCCGGCGTTAAATCATTGGCAGTTCCATTTGAATATCTTCATGGCAAGTCAATCGCAAATGATATTGTTGACGAAGAAACAGGCGAGATTGTCGCTAACGCGAATGATGAGATTACACCGGAATTGCTGGAGAAGTTACTCGAGGCAGGTGTAAAAAATGTCAACACCCTGTATACCAACGACCTTAACAATGGGCCATTTATTTCAGACACTTTACGTCTGGATGAAACCCGTGAAGTGCTGGATGCGCAGGTCGAAATTTATCGCATGATGCGTCCAGGTGAGCCGCCTACAAAAGAAGCGGCCCAAAGTCTTTTCGAAAATCTGTTTTTTAACTCAGAGCGCTATGATCTGTCCGCAGTAGGTCGCATGAAGTTCAACCGTCGCCTGGCTCGCCAGGAAAGCACGGGTGAAGGCGTGCTGAGCAAAGATGATATCGTCGACGTATTGAGGGCACTGATCGATATTCGAAACGGTAACGGTTTTGTTGATGATATCGATCACCTTGGTAACCGCCGTGTTCGTTCCGTTGGCGAAATGGCCGAAAATCAGTTCCGCGTAGGTTTGGTGCGTGTTGAGCGAGCTGTTAAGGAACGATTGAGTCTGGCGGAGAGCGAAGGCTTGATGCCACAGGAACTTATCAACGCCAAACCGGTGTCTGCGGCAATTAAGGAATTCTTTGGCTCCAGTCAGTTGTCACAGTTTATGGACCAGAATAATCCATTATCGGAAGTGACGCACAAACGACGCGTATCGGCTCTGGGCCCTGGTGGTTTAACACGGGAGCGTGCGGGATTCGAAGTGCGTGACGTACATCCCACCCATTACGGTCGTGTTTGCCCTATCGAGACGCCTGAGGGACCAAATATCGGATTGATCAACTCGTTGGCGGTTTATTCGCGAACCAATGAATATGGTTTTCTGGAAACACCATACCGTAAAGTGATTAATGGCAAAGTAACGAACGATATTGAGTATTTATCTGCGATTGAAGAAGGGCAGTTTGTAATTGCCCAGGCAAATGTGAATATCGATAGTAAAGGTAAATTGCTTGATAGTCTGGTTTCCTGCCGCCATCAAAATGAATTTACCATGACCCTGCCCGACCAGGTGCAGTATGTTGACGTATCACCACGTCAAATTGTTTCAGTTGCAGCATCATTGATCCCCTTCCTTGAGCATGATGATGCAAACAGGGCTTTGATGGGATCGAACATGATGCGTCAAGCAGTTCCGCTAGAAACAGGAGAAGGACGAAATGTTGGGAC
>NZ_CDLKIE010000417.1:0-3179 GCF_975902315.1 Kaarinaea lacus
ACGCTATTACGCTCAACGTAAGCTACAACAATTTACATTGCAGGTGGATAACATCCGTCCCAGTAAAAATTATAAATTAACAAAACCCTGAAGCACGATTCAGGTATTTTTAAAATGTTCCTGTGTTAACTTAAATACTACAGGACTAAGTAACAACAGGGCTATCAGATTCGGCAACGCCATTAACGCGTTCAATGTATCCGCAATTAACCAAACCTTACTTAACTCAAAAAATGAACCGATGGGTATTGCTGCAATCCATAGCAGGCGAAATGGCATGATGGATTTCGTGCCAAATAAATATTCAACACATCGTTCACCGTAGTAACTCCATCCCAGCAAGGTCGTAAAAGCGAATATCGCCAGACCAAATGTAACAATATACCCACCTACACCGGGCAAACCCGCACTAAAAGCGGCTGTTGACAATCCCGCTCCGTTCTCACCGCCAGTCCATGCACCAGTTGTAACAATCACTAAACCCGTTACGCTACAAACTATAATGGTGTCGATAAACGTACCTAACATGGCAATAGTGCCTTGCCGTACTGGATCACTGGATTTTGCAGCGGCATGTGCAATCGGCGCACTCCCCAGACCAGCTTCGTTAGAAAATATGCCTCTCGCAACTCCCATTTGCAAGGCAATCCAGATAGTTGCACCCGCAAAACCACCCGTTGCTGCAACGGGTGTAAACGCGCTTTTAATAACCAGTGCAATCGCTGCTGGTACATCCGCGATATTAATAAGCAAGATAACAAGACCGCCAGCCATATAGGCAATAGCCATAATTGGAACCAGCTTACCTGCCACCTTTGCAATACGCCTTACGCCTCCCACCAAAACCAGACCGACCATTACTGCCAATGCGATCCCTGTCGCAATTTCCGGTATATTAAACGTAGAGTGCATTGCGTCAGCTACCGAGTTTGCCTGCACAGTATTACCGATACCAAAGCCTGCGATCGCACCAAATACCGCAAAGGCAACAGCCAACCACGCCCATTTCTCTCCCAGTCCATTGCGAATGTAATACATAGGACCACCGACATGATTGCCAAGATCGTCAACCTCACGATACTTAACAGCACACACTGCTTCTGCATACTTGGTAGCCATACCCACCAATGCTGTACACCACATCCAGAATAATGCCCCGGGACCACCGATAAAAATTGCTGTGGCAACACCGGCAATATTACCAGTGCCGATCGTCGCGGATAGCGAAGTCATCAATGCATTAAATGGACTGATATCACCTTCTTCTTCTGACTTACGGCCTTTCCAGAGCCGCTTGAATCCGACGCCTATTTTTAATACCGGCATGAAGCGTAAACCGATCGTCAAAAACAGACCTGTGCCAAGAATTGCAATCAGCATGGGCACGCCCCACACCACACCGTTTAACCAACCTATAGCATCAAATATCATTTCCACGGTTAAAATCCCCTAGTTTTAATAATCAATTAATTTAAACCATTGTTAAATTTTGCTTAGTACTGAAAATGTTTAATCTTTTCGCCCTTGCTGTCGATCTCCGACATCGCTTCAATACCCAGTTGCAAATGAGCTTCACCCCATTTCCTGGTAACATCCTGATCCGATGCTTCCGTTTTAATACCTTCAGGTGTAGTCGGGACATCAGAAACCAGTAACAATGCACCTCGCGCTATTTGATTATGATGCCCAACAATGAAGACTGTTGCCGTTTCCATATCAATAGCGATACAACGCAATTGTTTTAATTTGTCCAGGAATTGTTTATCGTGCTCCCACACCCGGCGATTCGTAGTGTATACAACACCGGTGCGATAATCATATCCATGCTCACGTATCTTTTCCGATACGAATTTATGTAACTTAAAGGAAGGCAGGGCCGGAACTTCCGGCGGAAAATAATCATCACTTGTTCCCTCGCCGCGTATCGCAGCAATGGGCAAAATAAAATGCCCAAGCTCTGATGATTTTTTCAGGCCACCGCACTTCCCTAAAAACAAAACGCCTTTAGGACTGGTTGCGCAAAGCAAATCCATCATCGTCGCCGCATTGGGAGAACCGATACCAAAGTTAATGATAGTTACACCATCGTTATTGGTAGCCGCTTGCATGGGCCGATCCTCACCATGAATATTGCAATTAAACTGACCGGCGAAGCTGCTCACATAATGTTTAAAATTAGTCAGTAATATATAGTCGCCGAAATCATCCAGCGACATACCAGTGTATCGTGGAAGCCAGTTTTTAACGATATCGAGATGCGTGGGAATCTTTTTCGGCATGCAAAGAATTTATTCTTTATTTTACGTTGTGAAACTTCTGAAATAAGCAATTGAAAAGCTTGCTAATTAACCTACTGATAGTTTAGGCCAAATTCGTGCATCGTAAACCATTGATAGTTAAATTAATGGAAAAACTTTGTACTGGTTTGCGTAATTACCGGAATTTGATTCGAACTGGTTTGTTTGCTTAAGTCACAAAGCACACACAATAGATGGGCATTAGGAGTTTTGATGTGCCATTTTAAACTTTCAGTAAAGCATACCCGAACTCACGTTTTTTGAATCTGTGTTCCTCAACGATGTTTTTATAGTGCGCGCATAGCACGCCAAGCCAATACTTAATTTGAACGGCGTCTTCGACGACGACGAGAGGGTTGTATATTGGAATAGTTTCCATCAGGTTGAAAGAAAGCAATCAACCAGTAACTGCCTCCAACCAAAGCACCAGCGATCACAAAAACAAAAAACAACAATGAAACCAAGTGTTCAACATAATAGCTAAACAGCAGCCAACTGGCAAAACCAACGACAGTACCGGCCACCAGATAATGAATCACTGAATACCATTGTTTTTTTTGCAAAGTAAAATAGGCAGCAACACTCAACACCAATGCAATGGCATAAGATAACCAGCTGGCAATATTAATACGTGACTGGATTTCCTGATCTTTGTCCGCATCAGCACCAAAAACGAACACAAAGGTTATATAAACCACTAAGGGGATAATTAACGGACTGGCGACTGCGCCGATAAGTAAACGAATTTTTTGAATATTTTCCATAACCGTAAATCGTAGCGAAATCTTTTTTCTGCTGTAAGGATGAATTTCTATTGATCAATAATCAATCTATCAAAATTCAGAAAACTAACTTTATATTCAGTATGTTATATAGTTTATC
>NZ_CDLKIE010000418.1:0-2993 GCF_975902315.1 Kaarinaea lacus
ATCCCAGTGATGGGCATACTCTTCTTCTTCCTCAGCCTAAATCGGTAGCAACTGGTCGATGCGCGGGTCCTGAACCATGGTGCTAATAAAGTCGTTGTACACCACGTACAGACGATCAATTTCACCATTATCGTAAGCATCCAGCATCACCTTGACGGTGCCAATCATGTCATTTATGCGAGGCGCATCACCGAGATGACTGGTTTCCGAACGAATTTTGCTGCCCAGGCGTTTGAAGTAGGCACTGCCCTTGGAGCCAATGGCACAGACATCAATTCCGATACCTTTCGCATCCCACTCCTGCATGGATTTTAACGTGGCGCGAAACAGGTTGGCGTTCAGGCCACCACATAAACCCCGGTCACTGGAAACAACAATAAAACCAACCCGCTTGACTTCGCGTTCCTGCATATAGGAATGCCTGTACTCAGGATGGGAATGGGCCAGGTGGTGAATCACGTTACGAATTTTTTCCGCGTAGGGACGAGAGGCCGCCATGCGGTCCTGCGCCTTACGCATTTTACTCGCTGCCACCATTTCCATAGCGGAAGTGATCTTCTGCGTGTTCTGAACGCTTTTGACCTTGGTACGTATCTCTTTCCCGACAGCCATGTTGCTCTCCCGCTTTTACCTTTTCTTTTAGTTACACAAAAAAGTTAATAGGTACCTGATGACTTGAACTTCTCGATGGCTGCTTTCATTTCTGCAGCAATGTCATCGTTGAAGTCACCACTCTCGTTGATCTTGTCGAGCAGGTCGCCGTTATTGGAACGCAGGAATGAAAGCATGGCCGCTTCAAAATCCACGACCTTCTTTACTTCAACGTCATCGAGATAACCTTCGTTGGCAGCAAGCAACGAACAGGCCATTTCAGCCACGGTCAGTGGTGCATACTGTTTCTGTTTCATCAATTCCGTAACACGCTGACCACGTTCGATCTGTTTACGAGTGGATTCATCAAGATCCGAGGCAAACTGGGCAAAGGCGGCCAGTTCACGATACTGGGCCAGGTCAAGACGAACACCACCACCCAGTTTCTTGATGATCTTGGTTTGCGCGGAACCACCTACACGGGATACCGACAGACCGGCGTTGATCGCAGGACGAATACCAGCGTTAAACAAATCCGCCTCAAGGAAGATCTGACCGTCGGTAATGGAAATCACGTTGGTCGGTACGAAGGCCGATACGTCACCCGCCTGGGTTTCGATAATCGGCAATGCCGTTAACGAACCGGTCTGGCCTTTTACTTCACCATTAGTCAGGCGTTCAACTTCATCGGCATTGATACGGGCTGCACGTTCCAGCAAACGGGAGTGCAGGTAGAAAACGTCACCCGGATAGGCTTCACGACCCGGCGGGCGACGCAGCAACAATGATACCTGACGATAGGCCCAGGCCTGCTTGGTCAGATCATCGTAAACAATTAATGCGTCTTCGCCACGATCGCGGAAATATTCACCCATGGTGCAGCCAGAATACGGGGCAAGGTACTGCATGGAGGCGGGATCGGCTGCAGAAGCCGCTACGATAATCGTATGCTCAAGGGCGCCATGCTCTTCCAGCTTGCGCACAACACCAGCAATACTGGATGCCTTCTGGCCAACGGCAACATAGATACATTTAACTCCGGTACCTTTCTGGTTGATGATGGCGTCGATGGCAACAGCAGACTTACCGGTCTGGCGGTCACCGATAATCAGCTCACGCTGTCCACGACCGATAGGCACCATGGAATCGATGGATTTCAACCCGGTTTGTACGGGCTGATCGACCGATTTACGCTCGATAACACCGGGAGCCACTTTTTCAATAGGTTCAAAACCGGCCGCTTCGATTGGGCCCTTACCATCGATGGCGTTACCCAGAGAATCAACAACACGTCCCAGCAGGTTTGGACCCACCGGCACTTCGAGGATACGACCGGTGCACTGCACCTTGTCACCTTCGGTAATGTGCTCGTATGCACCCAGCACAACGGCACCGACGGAATCCTGTTCCAGGTTAAGTGCCATACCGAAAGTATTTCCGGGAAACTCGATCATCTCACCCAACATAACGTCGGACAGACCGTGGATACGGACGATACCATCGGTAATACTGACCACGGTACCTTCATTGCGCGCCTCGGTGGAGACGTCAAAACTCTCGATTCGTTTTTTAATCAGCTCACTGATTTCAGACGGATTTAATTGCATTTTCTTTTTCCTTTAATCTCGGAACAGGTCCAGGTCACTGCCTAGCCCACCAACTCCACGGAAAGCTTGTTTAATTTGCCACTGACCGAACCATCAATCACCATGTCGCCAGCCTTGATGATGGCGCCACCCATGAGTGACTCATCGATGGTGCATTTAAGAGCAACTTCACGACCCAGGCGTGCTTTGAGTTTCTCTGCAATAAGTGACTGTTGCGCTGCGCTGACATCAGTAGCAGAAACAATTTCAGCTTCTATTGTTTTCTCTGCCTCGGCTTTCAACGCCTCGAACTGTTCTGTAATTTCAGCAACAACGTTCAGACGACGATTTTCTGCCAGCAACCTGACCAGGTTCTTACCCTGATCAGTCATCACGCTTTTGTCACCAGAGCCTGCAACATCAATGATCAACTCGGACAACTGTGTTTTGTTAACACTGGTATTTCCAATAAGGCTTTGCACGCCCTCATTAGCTGTCACCAGGTTGATTGCTTGCAACAACACAGACCATTCCTTCAATTGACCACCTTCCTGGGCCAAAGCAAATATGGCTTCAGCATAAGGGCGGGCGATAGTGGATTTCTCAGCCATGCTTGTTTCCTAAAAAGTTAGATCTCTGCTGCGATGTCGTTTAACAGGCCTTCGTGAGACTTGGCATCTATCTCACGTTTCAGCACTTTTTCTGCCCCAGCAACAGCCAGTACGGCTACCTGGGTACGCAGTGCCTCTTTTGCCTGATTAATTTCCCGATCGATCTCGGCATTTGCAGCAGTTACAATGCGTTCACCTTCAGCAC
>NZ_CDLKIE010000419.1:0-3988 GCF_975902315.1 Kaarinaea lacus
AAGTAAAAAGCGTGGCAACCGCCGCACCTGCCGCACCGGCCATAACCAGCATATCAGGCCCGAATATTTCTTTGGTCCAGCCACCCACGAATCCCACGAAAGCCACTACCATGATCAAAGGTCCTGGCGTTGTCTCACCCAGCGCCAGCCCGTCAATCATTTGTGTACCACTTAGCCATGCATACTGCTCTACTCCACCCTGATACACGTAGGGTAATACTGCATAAGCACCACCGAATGTAACCAGCGCCGCCTTGGTAAAAAACCAGCCCATCTGTGGCAACGTGCCACCCCAACTGTAATTACTTGCAAGCAAGCCCATAACAGTTACCCAGATAATTAACCCGGTGGCTGCATAAATTAAGAATCTACTCCATTTAAAGTTGGCGTGATCGGGTACCGGGGTATCATCATCAATCAGCGACGGACCAAATGTTTTGTCGGAAGCTGCATGGTGACCACCCGCCTTAAAATATTGCGGCGCAAACCGCGAACCCGCGTAACCCAGCAAACCGGCGGCCAGCACGATATAGGGAAAAGGAATCTGAAGCACAAAAATCGCCAGGAAAGCCAGCAGGGCGAAAGCGCGAAGCACATTGTTTTTTAAGGCCCGCGATCCGATTCGATAGGCTGCAAACACCACAATAGCCGTGACTGCGGGTTTAATGCCATATAAAACGCCGGCAACCACGGGCACATCACCATAAGCAAGATAAAGCCAGGTTAACGCAATTAGAATAAACAATGAAGGCAATACAAAAAGCACACCTGCCGTGATACCACCCCATACACCATGCATCAACCAGCCTATATAGGTTGCAAGCTGCTGTGCTTCGGGCCCTGGTAGAACCATGGTGTAGTTTAATGCATGCAGGAAACGATGCTCGGAAATCCAGCGGCGTTTTTCCACCAGTTCCTGGTGCATCATGCTGATCTGACCGGCTGGTCCGCCAAAACTGATGAATCCCAGTTTTAACCAGTAAACAAATGCCTGTCCGTAGGATACCGGTGCCGGACGTTCTGAAGTTAACGGAGTGCCCGTAGACATATTGCTAATAATCCCTGTTTAACAATAAGGGGGCTGATCCCTCTAACCCATGCGCTTTCATTTGGGCGAACACGTAAACATGTTACGCTCTTCTCTAATAATTTTCCAACAACCACTCTTTGCTATCTTCTGCCTTGCGTTTGCCATTCGCTGATGACCACTCTCGATGAAGAGCGTACCATCAGGCTTTAGCAAACGATGAAGTTCTTTGAGAAATTCCCCGGCATCTTTAATATGATGGAACATATCCAATGCATAGATTACGTCTACTGTGTGATCATCTATTTCAACGGGATAGCCTGTTGATAAAATCGGAATAACGTTCTCAAGGTTTTTCTTCTTTGCCTTTTCTGTGACTGCCTTGATGGCTAGTGGGTGAACATCAACAGCGTAAACTTTGCCACTACTGCCGACTAATTTCGATGCAGTTTCAACAAAACTTCCTGGTCCACAACCAAAATCTACAACGATAAAACCATTATCAATATTGAACTGATCGAGCTTTTTCCCGGCCGGAATCAAAACATCTCGTATAGATAGTAAGAAAGACATTAGCCGGAATGCGAAATTCGGCATGTGTTTAAATCCGCTACTCATGTTCAGTTTCCGTGGTAGTAAAAGTCACAACTGCTATCTCCTTTAGCCAGGGTGTGCTGTCTTCTGAGTTCTACAAAAAAGGGAAGGAGGGATTTAATTTTGAGCAACCTGACCAATTGGTTGAATAAAAATCCCTCCGTCCCCTTTTACTCCATGGATGTTACTCCGTGAGGTATGAATGCCTAACGACCAAATATGCGGCGAGGCGTAGCCGCGTCCGAGTGAGCAATAGCGAACGACATGATTTGCTTGTTAGTCGATGTCTTACGCAGATATTTCATTTTTGAAAAGATTCCTGATAGCTTTTGATTTTATTAATATCATCGACCCAGCTGAGTTTACTTGAACAATACACGTTAAATGCTGGTGTAAAGTTGGATGGTTGTGCCAATGCGCCATAAAATACTAAATACATGCCAGGGATGCGATAATTTTTGTTATATATTTGTGAGCCACATTCCTTACAAAAATATTTTTCCCCAGAGTTTTCGACTTTGTATTTTTTGAGATTATCCTCTCCTTTTGTAAATACCAAATCGCTTTCATTCACACCTGCATAGGTTGAGAACGCACTACCATTCCGTTTTTTACAATCATTACAATGGCAATTCACTGTAAACATTGGGTTATTTTTTATTTTGAATCCAATCAATCCACAGTGACATAACCCTGATATTTTATTTTCCATATACTAATTTCCTTTTATATACGACTAACAGTTATTTAGACAGAATGTCATTTTTCCAGATTTATTAACACTGTTAATAAACGCCGAATCTCGACATTTATAGACTTCTTGGATACACACATTCTGACGATAACGACAATCAAATTCCCCATACTATAAACCAGTCCTAAACAACATGCTGCCCGAATCTTTAAAAATGATTATTCTGCATAAATAGTATGCATAGTATTACTGTCATTTGGTGTAACTATGGGAATTGAGGGGGCTATGAAAGATCTAGCCCTCATCCTCGGCGCTTGTTCCCGACAGCGCTCTACCTCGCACATCCATGTGCTCGTAGCCTTCTCCCCAGAGGGGAGAAGGAATAATAGTGAAATGAAGGAGTTTTTTTATCGCGGCAGTGTAAGTACGGCTTCCAGTCCACCTTTAGCATGGTTGTGCAGGGTAAGGTCGCCGCCGTGTGCCCGCGCGATGGTTCGGGCAATGCTGAGTCCAAGCCCTGCCCCGCCGGTTTCGCGGTTGCGTGATGCTTCGAGACGATGAAAGGGTTTGAAGACTTCATCAAGCTGCTGTTCGGGAATACCGGGGCCGTGATCAAGGATACGGATAAGCAGCTGTTGTTGTGTAGGCTGTTGCGTATCTTCAAGCTGCACATCCGCCTGTTCACCATACTTGATGGCGTTATCAATCAGGTTTTCCAGGCAACGGCGCAATGCCATGGGCTGTGCTGGATAAGGTGACGCGTTGCCGTTGATACTGACCTTTTGTCCCATGGATTGCCGGTCGTCCTGCAAGGTTTCCAGCAGAGCCATGATATCCACCGGTTTGCTTTCTTCATGTTGTTGTTCGCCGCGGATGAAATTGAGCGTGGCAACCGTCATGGTTTCCATATCATTTAAATCATGCAGGATCTTGTCGCGCACTGGCCCATCGTCCAGCAGTTCGGCACGCAAGCGCAGACGGGTGATGGGTGTTTTTAAATCATGGGACACCGCGGCTAAAAACCGTTCCCGGTCCTGAATGTAGTTGGTAATGCGTGTTTGCATGGTGTTGAACGCCTGCGCCGCATGCCTGACTTCCCTGGGGCCTTTGTTTTCGTTCAACGCTGGCCGGGTGATATCGCGGCCCAGTGCATCGGCGGCTTCACCCAGCACCACCAAAGGACGGGTGACGCGGCGAACCGCCCACAATGACAGCGCAACCACGGACAATAACAGTATGGCCAACGTGACAGGTAACTTGCCTGGCAGTAGAAATTGATCCTGCGGCAGTTGCTGAACCATTCGCGCCCAGTCACCGTCACGCAGTTGTGCTTCGATTTGAAAGGCCGTCGGGCCTGCTGTCATCATCAGTTGATGTTCCGGTTCGGCATGCATCATATGCATTCCGCGCATCATGCCGGGCATTCTGTTGGTAAACAGTGGTGCAGTTTGTTCCCAGTCGAGGATGGCGACCTTCACCGGGCGCTGGTCAAGTTGGCGCGATAACAGCGCCTGCAATTGAACCGCATAGGCGTCCGTAGATGAAGCAGCCAGTTGAGAGTCGCGTTCAACCACAATGTGCAAGGTTGAGGTGTTTAAACTGTTTAGCACCAGCTGGCGTTGTGCTTGCGGCAAGGTATCCATCAGTTCAACAACGCTGGCAAAGCGTTGCGC
>NZ_CDLKIE010000420.1:0-8273 GCF_975902315.1 Kaarinaea lacus
CCTGGCTGGATCTGCGTTATGGTCATGGTTATTCCTGGCGTTTGCTCTACCTGCACTATTGTCTCCCCTGGTATGGTTACTACTCCAGGAAGCATTTACCCAAACCACAATATGGGGCCAACTCATGCTGGTCTCCATGTTAACTTTCTGGGGAACAATACGTGCTGAATCTGCATTTAACCGCTATCGGCAGAACAGTCGACAAAACGTCAGCCTGGTACAGGAACTGGCTGCAGCGAAACAGGAAGCCATCGACAACACCATCGAGCTGGAACGCGCTCACGACAAACTAACCATTGAGATTGAAGAACGTAAAGTAATCGAGGAAAAAATTCGCGCTTCCGAGAAAGAAACTGCTCGCATCCTGTCAGATATGCAGGACACCTACTTTCAGGTCGACGCCAAAGGATATATCAAAAGGCTTTCACCTTCGATACAAACCTTACTGGGACAATCTCCTGAATCATTACACAACACCAGTTTCTCTGAACTGTTAGTTACCAAACAAAACTACAGCAGCCTTATCAAGGCTATGGACACCCAGTGTGGTTCGGTACAAAATTTCGAGGTACGGCTGAAGCATAGCCTCGGAAATTCTATTTGGGCTTCGATCAACGCTCATTATTCCAGTAATAACGAGGGAACATCGCATGGTTTTGAAGGCACCATGCGTGATGTCACTGCAGATAAAGAAGTGGAAGAAAAAATATTCCAGGAAAAAGAACGGTTACATGTAACCCTGGAGTCCATCGGTGACGGCGTGATTTCAACGGATCCTGAAGGCAGGGTTGCTTACCTCAACCCGGTTGCAGAAAAAATGACAGGCTGGGATGAAAAAGAAGCGACAGGTAAAGCCCTGAATGATGTCCTTAAACTGCTGGATGAAAAAACCAGCAAATCCGTTAACATCCCGATCGTAAAATGGTTAAACCAGAAGCGTCGCGTAAGATTAAATAATCCTGTCACCCTTGTTAATCGCAAAAAAACCAAGGAATACACCATTGAATTTTCCGGATCACCCTTGCGCAACTCCAGGGGTGTCGTTATCGGCGCCGTATTTGTATTCCATAATGTGACCAAGTTGCGAACATTAACCAAGCAACTGTCGTATCAAGCTACACACGATGCGTTGACGGGTTTGATAAACCGTCGCGAATTTGAAGTCCGCGTCAAACAGGCGATCAAAGGCGCACAAAGTGATAATAAAAATCATGCGATGTTTTACATTGATCTCGACCAGTTCAAGATCGTCAATGACACCTGCGGCCATCATGCTGGAGATGAACTGTTAAAACAAATAACCACCCGCATACAAGATTTATTACGTGAATCGGACACGCTGGCCCGGCTGGGCGGTGATGAATTTGGTGTACTACTGGTAGGATGCCCTGTACAACGAGCCGTAGAAGTCGCGGAAAAAATTCGCGCGGATGTCGAGCAATTTCGCTTTCCCTGGGAAGATCGGATATTTCGTGTCGGTACCAGTATCGGTCTTGTGCCGATCACACCAGAAACTGGAGACCTCACTGAGCTATTGAGCGCTGCAGACTCTGCCTGTTATGTTGCCAAAGAAGGGGGACGCAACCAGGTACACGTTTATAAAACAGATGACAAAGCCATCGCCCAGCAACAGGGACAAATGGCGTGGATGCCACGGATTCAAAAAGCTTTGGAGAAAGGTCTTTTCGAACTACATTTTCAATCAATTATTCCTATAAAGAATGCGCAATCCGGACGTTTATCAGGGGAAGTCCTGGTACGTATGGTCGATGAAAATAAACAGCCACCCGATCATTGCATACCTCCTAATGCATTTATTCCTGCGGCCGAACGTTATCAATTAATGCCGAAAATTGATCGCTGGGTAATTGCAAAAACTTTTGAATTGGTAAGCAAACAAAAAGACATCCTGAAGCATTGGGAAATGTGTAGCATCAACCTCTCTGGCCAGTCCATGGGTGACACTAAACTACTTGAATTCATTTTGCAGGGATTGAAAAAAACCAACCTGCCTGCGGATGTACTATGTTTCGAAATTACTGAAAGCTCTGTTATATCCAACATGGAAGAAGCCCAGGTTTTTATTAACACATTACAAAAACTGGGCTGTAAGTTTGCGCTTGATGATTTTGGTACCGGCTTAAGCTCATTCTCTTATCTTAAAAACCTGCCCGTGGATTTTGTCAAACTGGATGGTGAGCTGGTGAGGGATATTGCCAAGGACAGGACCAGTTACGCCATGGTAGAGGCAATAAACCGGGTAGCCCATGTGATGGGTATTAAAACCATTGCCGAGCATGTTGAAACGGTTGCCACCATTAATGCGTTAAAACAAATCTCTGTGGATTACGCCCAGGGTTATGTGGTAGATACACCACAGGCCTTCCCCGGATTTACGCAAAGGTCTGCGGAAGCTTCCTGAATAATTTGCGGATATAAAACGGATTAGCCTGCAATTGCTAACGTGGTTATGACGGCGGCAATCACCGCAAGCACCCCGAACAGCCGTTCTTTTTGCCGAAATAGTACAATCGCGGAAGCGATAATCGCCGGAATGACTGAAAAAACACCCAGCGCAATACCACCTGCAGTCATTCCATTGCCTGTTGTTAAATGTGGCAGATACCAGTGGCCGTCAGGTTGAGCACCTGTTGCACCCTGCCATATTTCTTCGACTGTTTTTCCTTCCCATATTGCCGACAACATATATGATGGATCAATATAATTGTTCGTTGTAACGAAGGTAATAATAGAACCTGCAAGAACCATGAATGTTGCCGCGATGGTTATCCAGTAAACCAGGTCTCCATAAACGATACCGGCAATCGGTGCCAGGGGTTTATCATGATGACCTTCATCATAGGTTTCGTGTAATTCTTGATCCATGTGAGTCATGTTCTAGCTCCTGAAATTCTGTCTACGCTTAATCTGTTGACCCTTAAATTACCGGGATATCGATACCGAATAATCCTTCGATACCACGCGAAATAAGTTTTATGCTGGTTAGAATAAGTAACACAATAAGGATATTGCGCACAAAACCTGCTTTGATTTTTGCCAGGATATGGGCCCCAAGGATACCGCCGATCACCTGCCCAATCATCCAGGGCGCGGCAATAATGGCAATGAGCGCACCTTTTACGATGTAGGGCCAAATCGCCGCCGCATTACCAATCGCCAGTAGCACACCGCTGGAAGCAGCAGATACTTTAAGAGGAACGGTCATTACCAGGTTTAAAACAGGCACTACCGCCCAACCACCGCCTAAGCCGAAAAAGCCACCGGTGAATCCCACTGCGAAAAACAAGATACCACCTAATAACGCTTTGGTTGGTTGATAGTGAACCGTTTTATTGAGTGACTCTTCCCAGTAACGGGACTTGAGATTCAGTTTGTCGCTGAGCTTGTCAATTTTTTTAGCTTGCGGGTATTCGTTTTTTGAGCCACCCAAAATAAACATCAAGGCGATAAATACCAGCACACCACCCAGTAATAATCGAACAATCGCGTCGCCCGTTTCACCCATGTTTTCAGACATGCTGATAGCCACCTGGGAACCGGCCATGGCGCCGATGATGATTGGTATTGCGCAATAAAAAACCAGTCGAATGTCCGCCAGTCCTTTACGCATAAACGGCCCGGATGACACCAATCCACTGAACATAGCCACCACCAATCCAGTTGAGCGAACCAGTAAAGTATCAACTGAGGTAAATCCCAACATTACGGGTGTAAATATGACACCACCTCCAACTCCACCGAGCACTGCGACGATCGCAATAATTAAGCTCAATACAAAAGATCCGACGACAATACCCCATGCCGCCAACGGAGTGAGCACTTCGGTGCCGGACATTTCCGTAAACATGCCCATAATGGCATAGGCAGCGATGGTTAATATGATAAGAAGGGTGAGTTCCGGGACTCGCTTCAGGAGGTCCGCCATAAGTGCCTCTCAGTCTAATTATTTTGGTTTATTAGAAGATTCTAAAAATGATACGCATTCTACACAAATACTCCCAATAATTTCATTATATTTATTAATGTGCGGTTAAATGAAGCTCGGCTGGACTATAAGAATTATAGCGCCACATCAATATGTTATGGGCGTTTTGATTAAAAAGGAGGCGCGTTAGATCGTTGACAGGAATCTAATGGAGAAACAGTATTTCAGATAACATTGATCCGGATTAATTGATAATACATTAGTTATTCCAGCCGAACCCGGTAAACTTCCCGTAAAGAAGTAATGCGCTCTCGAGCCAGGCGCAATGCATTCTGGGTCAGAGGAATCATACCGTCCTCGAGCGCTGTACTCTGAATTTCATCAACACCCACGTGTTCGGAGACCAAAGCACGCATATTGTTTGTCATCATGAGTAATTCGTAGACGGCAGCTCGACCACTATAGCCCGTTTGGTTGCAGGTCTCGCAACCCACACCTCGATAAAACTTTTCCTCAGGCCCAATATTCAATACGGCGCGAACAGCATCTTCAACCGGCTCCTCCTCCAGACAATGGGGGCAATTAGTACGAACCAGGCGTTGCGCCAATACACCAAGCAAGGTGGTTTTTAATAAATAGGGTTCAATATCCATTTCAATAAGGCGAGCAATGGTGCCGGCACCGCTATTGGTGTGCAGGGTAGATAATACCAGGTGACCCGTTAACGCACACTCCACGGCAATTTTTGCGGTTTCCTGGTCTCGAATTTCACCGACCATGATGACATCAGGATCATGGCGTAATATGTTGCGCAACGCACGGGCAAACGTGTAATTGGGCGCTGTGTTTACCTGGATCTGTTGAATACCGGGAACATGGTACTCGACCGGGTCTTCAACGGTAATAATATTAACGTTCTGTTTAATGACTTCCTGTAAAGCCGCATACAGGGTTGTTGACTTACCAGAACCCGTCGGGCCGGTAACCAGCAACATTCCATAACTCTTGTGCAACATGTGTGTTATCTGTTCTTCATCATGAGCAGTGAATCCCAGCTCATGTATGTCTCGTAATCCTTCCTGTTTGTTCAGCAAACGAATAACAACACTTTCACCGTTAATTGTCGGCATTACGGATATCCGTAAATCCACTTCGTTGCCCTGACTGACAAACTTGGTGCGACCGTCTTGCGGTAGCCTTCTTTCTGAAATATCCATGCGCCCCAGTATCTTGATGCGACTGACAATTGCCGGTAGTAATAACTTGTCAAAAGTCTTGAGTTTTACCAGGCTGCCATGAATTCTCAGCAACAAATCAACATCCTCTTCATTAGGCCGCAGATGAATATCCGATGCACGCCTTTGTATCGCATCCAGCACCATATGATTGACTAACCTGACAGTAGGCTTTTCCATTGCCAGGCGTGTCATATCCGCCTGCTCACCACCTTTACCATCCTGCGGCTGCAGGGTCTGCTGTTGCATTTCCTCCATGGCCTTGTTGTCGTTGTAATTGCCATAATAATTATTGATTGCCCAGTCAATGTCCTGCTTAGTGGCTACCGCAACTTCAATTTCACTGGCCGTAGTAAATCGCAGAACACTAACCATCTCGGTGTGCGCCGGGTTGGCGACTGCAACAACCACGTGCCCTTGCTCGCGAAACAAGGGCATAACGCTGTATTTACGCGCAATATCTTCCGATAAATAGGTGAGTACAGAGGGATCAATATCAAAATTGCGCAATCGAACGAATGGCAGGCCCAGCTGCATTGCCAGTGCGTGATAAATTTCATCAGTAGTAACAACACCGCTGGCTTCCAGCAGTTCCCCCAGTTTTCTTTCCGGCTCCCGTTGTTGGCTGACCAGTGCGTTGCGTAACTGCTCCTGTGAAATTAACTGTTCGTCAACCAGAAACTCACCAAGCGGTTTATCGATCTGTGGCGGCAGATGTTGCAATGCCAATTTCAAATCAATTGAATTACTGGCAATCTGGGAAGAATCACGATGGTACTCTGATGGATCCAGGGCTATCTTTTTAAGCAGGGGTCCTATGCGATATTGCTGCAGCACCTGCAATGGTACGAACATACGAAACGTGTTGCCCAAAGTATCCCTGGGGAATAAATGCAGCCCATATTCATCAACCTGCCAACTCCAGGTCTCCCCTTCTATCACTCGGTTATCGTTGTAGTGCAATTGAAAAGGCTGTGGCACTTCTGGTAATTGCACATCGCCACCGCGCGTCGTTAGAGGATGACGGCCCTGGCGCGACATAATTGCGGCGTTGATTTTAACAGAGCGAATAATACTGAAGCTGATATCACGGGGACGATTGTCGCGAGCCGTCTTGATTACCACACTTTGCTGCGGTCCCTGCAGTGCAAGCAAGGTGCCTTTTTCAATCCCGCCACTCAGTAACTGCACTTCCATTTCGGCGCCTGCCAGGGCATCGGCATCGGATTTCATGCTCAAAGGAGGCTTGGGAAGATCTATAATGTTTTGCGCATTGCTACTCATGGAGGCACTAATTATCCTGGCAAGATCCACTGTGGTACTCCCACTTACTAAGGGAGATAAATCCTGTCTTACACCTTTATTATCGGCGGGAAATAGAGATTGGTTAAATATTCATCTACAAGGCGTGGTGCAACAGGAAACGCCAGGTAATCCGGGTTAACCGGTTGTTGTTACTCAGACTGGAGCGCTGATTTTACCGTTTCCGCATCCAGATGTGGCGCCAGTTCTTCAATAAAACGGTATACATACGATCGCAAAAACGAGTTTCTGCGTAATCCCACCCAGGTCGTACTGGCCGGGAATAAATGTCCCAGATCCACCATACGCAGAGCATTATCCTGTTGTGGGTCATAAGCCATTTTGGCGACCAATCCAACACCCAATCCCAGTTCCACGTAGGTTTTGATCACGTCAGAATCAAGTGCAGTGAATACGATATTGGGCTCGAGCTCGGCTCGCTCAAATGTTTCGCTCACCAATGTTCGACCCGCAAAGGCAAAATCGTAAGTAAGAATGGGGTAATCTGCCACATCTTTCAGGGTCACCGGTTTTTTATCCAGCAATGGATGATCCGGCAGTGTTAAAGCACAACGATTCCACTGATAGCAGGACAATGCCACCAACTCCTTGCTATGTGAAATCGCTTCGGTAGCAATCACCATTTCCGCATCTCCGTCGACAACCATTTTGGTGATTTCTTCCGGGTACCCCTGCTTTATAAACAATTTTACTTTGGGAAACTGGCTAACAAAATTTTTAATGACCCTTGGCAAAGCATAACGTGCTTGAGTATGCGTTGTCGCAATGGTCAGGCTACCACTTTTTTCCTGTTTAAATTCTTCACCAATAAGCTTAATGCTCTCAATGTCGCGCAATATACTTTGCGTTTTCAACAGGATTTGTTCCCCGGCAGGAGTAATTCTGGTCAACCGCTTTCCTTCACGGGTAAAAATGGGTACACCAATTTCATCTTCCAGCAGGCGGATTTGTTTACTGACGCCAGGTTGCGAGGTATAGAGCGCATCGGCGGCATCTGAAACATTTAAGTTCCGGTTGGCGACTTCAAATACATATCTTAATTGATGTAATTTCATAGTCTTACCCGCTTGTTCGTTTCAATTTGAAATCAGCTTATTATAACCTTTCGATCTAATTTTAGAATTCTTTATTCTTGTCAATTCTAGACTAATTTAGTTAAGTTAACAGCATTGCCCTGTTTGAAACCGAATTTTAGTCGGAGGTAACTTATGCGCGCTGTAGAAAAATTGCTGGCGACAAAACGCTTGCTAACCCATTTATCAAGAGACTTTACCCCTGTAGCCATGTTCCAGTCGTTCAGCGTAGAAGACATGGTGTTAGCCGATTTGATTTATTCCGACCTGGTACATCAGGAATACTCCAGCATAAAGATGTTCACCATAGACACGGGCAGGTTGCCCGATGAATCACATCGCTTAATGGATGAGATCCGCGAACGGTACGGTGATATCTTCAAGGTGTACTACCCAAACTCTGTTGAACTGGAACAATTTGACCACCAGTATGGTGCTCGACGTGACAAGGAGGAGCACATCAATGAAGTACGATTGCTTAAACCCCTGCAACGAGCATTACACCATCATGATGCCTGGATTACCGGTTCCAACGTGTTGAACAATACTGTTTCTAAATCGTGGGTTACCTGGGATGAAACACACCAGATACCTCGCTTTAATCCTTTATCTCGCTGGACTAAAGATGAAATCCACAGCTATAGCAAACACCACAACTTGCCAGTACACGGTTATTTGGTCGAAGCTCAGCAAAGA
>NZ_CDLKIE010000421.1:0-3804 GCF_975902315.1 Kaarinaea lacus
AACAACCTGTACCAATTCGCTGAGTGGTACAGGTTGTTCGAACTGCTGGCCCGGATGAATTACGCCGCATTAATCGACGCCGAACTATAACACTTCAGGTAACACCACCTGAGAATATGCCATTGGAAGAAGCTATCAATGTGATGCAGGAGCAAGTTGAACCTGTCCTGACAGAGATGTTGCCAGCAGACGGAGAAATCAATTACAGCGGTACAGCGGATAAGCTCGGTGTCGCCATTAAAAACATGGGTGGCACATTCATATTAGCCATTGTCATTTTGTATTTGTTAATGAGTGCTTTATTCAGATCGTTCAAGGATAGTTTGCTGGTAGTCATGGCGATTCCACTGGCAACAGTGGGTGGGGTTATATCATTGAAGTTGATGAACCTGGTGGTGTTTCAGCCTATGGATCTACTAACCATGATTGGATTTATTATTCTACTGGGGCTGGTTGTCAATAATGCCATATTGCTGGTGCATCAAACTCGTGTTGCTGAGCGAGAAGGTTTGGCTAGACAGGATGCAGTTCATCAAGCGGTAAGAATGCGATTGCGCCCCATATTGATGAGTACCTTGACCAGTATTTTTGGCATGTTGCCATTATTGCTTATGCCTGGAGCAGGTACCGAACTTTACCGCGGCATGGCGGCTGTAATCGTAGGGGGGATGTGCGTGAGCACAGTTTTTACCTTGATACTGTTGCCAAGCTTGTTGCGAATCGGTGAAGGTAAAAGTGAAGCGAGTGGTTCAAGAATCCAGGCTCAAGCGGAACCAGGATATTAGTTTATATTTTGGCTTAAGAAAAAATAAGCCGCGCTCAATATTGCGCTAATAACCATGATGGTTATCAGCATCTTGTTTCCTGATGAAGTTTTCTCACTGGAAGGTTCCGGGGCATATCGCGCTTTAAATTCTGGTGTGTCGGATTTCATGCCCGCAGCATTCATATCCAGCATGGTGAACTCCTCGTAGTTATCGAGCAGAATTCTTAAATCCATGCAATCCGCGTCATCATTAGTTAACCAGCGTTCCGCTGCTGCTTCGCCGTCATGATAGATATTTTCCAGCAAATAATATTTTTCCATCATACGGCTAATGGAGCTAACCAGTCCTTCACCGTTGTGTTGCGGTAACTTAAAAGCATCGCACAACATATTACACAGATACTGGTTGACCAGTTGAACGGGCAAGGTGGATTGTTTGCCCAATTGCTGTACTGCGCCATACAGGAATGCGGTGATGGCAAAGAACTGAAATGAGTTCTTTTTAATCGAACCGGTGTCGATATAGGAAAGCTGGGCCCTGGCGAAAGACATCAGAATTTTCTGAGTATCGTCAAAACTATTTTGTATTTTTGGTATAGCCATTCGCGCCTGCGTAACTGTTTTCGTTAGTAACGGTTTTGGTTTCTATCTGCTGTTATGATGTACAGCGAAAAACGACTTAATGCTTCGGAAAGCCTCCGCATTACTCAAATATATCCGCATTACTCAAATATAAGAGAGCGGTCTATGCTCGCTAGCATGTACTGTTAGGAACTACAGCGGATAGTTATCGCAAACATTTAGCGCTGCCGCCCATGGAATTACAACCGAGTGGCAAAATTGTGAGGTACTGCCAGAGGTCGTTGCCAACTACCACTAAATGGAAGAAGGCGCTCACTATAGTCGAGCCTGTACAACAGCTCTATTATCAAATATCTGTGACCAAATTTGTAGTTTTTTACTTAATGCGTATTCATTCGCGTTTGCCATTCGGAAAATATGCCATACTGATCAAGTACGTACACGCAGCCAAGGTGAACAAATAGTCGTCGAATATCCGGAAATCTGTTCGCCAACTCCTAATGATAAATATTCTTTATTAAGCAATTGGGCAGTACAGCCGTGTAACTGTATCTGGGCGCAGAAATCCTACATAGTAGCCTGTTAATGAATTGGCATTTATCTTGTACGTAGGACTTTGAGGTAATGCTCTGTGTCCTGATTTTGTTCACCAGGCGGCATAACGAAGTAGCGGATAAGCGGTGTTTAAGCGATCAAAAAATCGGGACATTCTTGATGGAATTTATCAGGAGAATTTGTGGGTAGCAGGGAAAGGCAAAGCCCGAAACAACACTGAACAGTTTGCGACTGACGACGTCGGTAAGCGAAAGTTACACCCACTGGCGCTGCTGGGCGCGACAAGTGTCGTTCTGTTAATCGGTGTTTTTACGTATTGGTTGGGTTCTTCATCAAACGTCCCCACTGGCAGTGGTGCCAGTGCTACCAGGCAACAAGCAAGTAGTCCGTCATCGGCAAAGCTGGAGCAAGCTGGAAGTCAGTTAGAAGCCGAATTAGTGTCCATTGATGGACAAAAATCAGCCGATTCAGGGATTTATTCCACAAGTTTGCCAAAAACACTTCAAAAAAAGTCACATGAAGTCGATAAGTTGGAAGATCTGGCAATAGCGAAACTGGAAAATGTCGATGTCGATCCGGCGAATTACCAGGCTTTAGCGGAATCGGGCGTACCCCTGGCGCAGTTGTTTGGTTTAAGTGTCAGGACCATCGTGATTGATCCAGGCCATGGCGGTAAGGATCCAGGTGCAGTTGGTAAGTTGGGCATTTACGAAAAAGATATTGCCCTGGAGATTGCTAAAAGTTTGCGTGATCGGCTGGACGAACACGGCACCTATGAAGTGTTACTGACCAGGGAAAGTGATGAAACGATTTCCCTGAATGATCGTGTCGAATTTGCCAATGCCCATAATGTGGATTTATTTATATCGATACATATAAATTATTCACCGAGACAGCAAAGTTTTATTGAAACGTTTTATTTTGGGCCAACCAATGATTCTAAAGTGGCTGACCTGGCGAAACTGGAAAATGCAGATTCGCATTATGAATACGGAGAATTTAAAGACATTATTCAGAAAATTGGTGACACTTTAAAGTTTCAGGAGTCTCGCCAATTAGCACATTCTGTCCAGTCTAATTTATATGGACGGATTAAGAAGATTAACAAGCACGCCAGTGACCACGGTATCAAGTCTGCGCCATTTGTGGTTTTACTTGGTCTGGATGCACCCAGCATTCTCACTGAAGTGTCTTGTTTTTGTAACCCGGCGGAAGAGAAACGCCTTAAGACAGCGAAGTATAGAGACAACATAGCAAGGTATTTGGAACAGGGTATCGTTTCATATTTGAAGAAAAACACCAGTGTAGGAGGCAAAAGGAATGGCGAAAAAGAAAAGCTCGCCAAAGCGCAGCAATAAAATGCGAGTTGGTATTGACCTGGGAACCTCGCGCAGTGCGGTATCAGCAAGCAACGGCGCGCGCGATTATGTTGCCAGTTACGTGGGTTGGCCCAAGGATTTTATTTCCGAGAAAGTTCTGGGTAAACCTGTATTGTTTGGCAAAGAAGCGTTGGACAATCGTTTGTCACTGGAACTGGTGCGGCCTTTGGAACATGGTGTTATCAAAGAAGGCATTTCCCGCGACGAGGAAGCGGTACAGGAACTTGTTGGCCACTTATTGGAATTGGTTAACGCTTTGGAGAGCCAGGAAATTTATGCGGTAGTAGGCGTTCCGGCGGAGTCACTGCGTGCCAACAAACTGGCTATCAAACGCGCGGTGCAGGATTACGTGGATTCCCTGATGGTTGTATCAGAGCCATTTGCTGCTGCATATGGACGTGGCCTGTTAAATAATGCCATCGTGATTGATATTGGCGCAGGTACAACGGATTTCTGTATTATGCATGGTGCAATGCCCACCGAGGACGATCAACGTACTATTGTTACTGCGGGTGATTACAT
>NZ_CDLKIE010000422.1:0-4079 GCF_975902315.1 Kaarinaea lacus
CGACGATTTCTAAAAATCAGTATGACTGGGCAAAACGCCGTATACAGGAAGAACAGCTTGACGATAAAATTACCCTGTTATTTGAAGATTACCGGAAACTACAGGGAAAGTACGACAAACTCGTATCCATTGAAATGATTGAAGCAGTAGGCCATCGTTATTACGATACCTTCTTTAAAAAATGCAGCGATCTCCTCAAACCTGAAGGTATGATGTTAATCCAGGCGATCACCATTGCCGACCAACGTTATGAACAGGCGAAAAATTCGGTGGATTTCATTCAACGATATATTTTCCCGGGCAGTTGTATCCCATCGAACACTGCGCTGCTTAATTCGACGACGCAAGCATCTGATTTGCGCTTATTTCACATGGAAGACATTGGACCACACTATGCGACCACGTTGAGATTGTGGAAAGAAAAACTCTTCCAGAATCGTGACAAAATCAGGCAGCAGGGTTATCCCGATTCACTGATCCGCATGTGGGATTTTTATCTCTGCTATTGTGAGGGCGGCTTTTTCGAACGGGCTATTAGTGATGTACATTATATCTTTACCAGGCCACTGAACCGCCATAAACCAGTTTTGCCGGATATTCGGTTATAACGAATGAAAATGATGATTAACTTTATACTGTTCCAGGCTGGCTGGTTTGCCTGTGTGATCAGTGCCGCCAGGCAACAGGAATGGTTAGCCTTGATAGCTCTTGGCACTGTCATTGCCATTCACTTATTGCTGGTAAAAGATCGGATTTCTGAAATGCAACTCATCCTTATCGCGGGAATCACAGGGTTACTGCTGGATTCAAGCCTGATTGCCCTGGGAGTTTTTACCCCGGTAAACAACATCGATTATTATGGAATAGCGCCGTTGTGGCTGGTGGGAATGTGGATGCTGTTCGGCATTACCATTAATCATAGTTTGCGTTGGCTGGACCAACGCTACATCTTTGCTGCACTGCTCGGTTTTGTATTTGCGCCTATTGCCTATTTGGCAGGGCAAAAACTCGGCGCGTTGACCTTCCCCCCGGATAACTCACATATGATCAGCTTGCTGATTATTGGTGCTTGCTGGTTACTGGTCACTCCCCTGCTTCTACTCGCTTCCCGATTTATATATTCTCGCGATTTCCATCGCAGCTGTTCCTGACGTGGCATGAGCCTGCAATGGTTTTTTGTATTGTTGAAAGGACCTATCCCCTACCCTCCATTAAGAATGGAGGGAGGGGATTGTTATACCGGTTCAGTGAATTCCTCTTATACTAGTTCGTTTCCGATGCGAGTTCGTCCACTGCACTGGTTTCTGTTTCTACCGCACTGGTTTCCGTTTCCGCGGTTATTTCAGCTTCCGTTCCTGCAGTCGCTTCCGCGGTAACGTTGATTGTGTCGCTTACGTCGGCGAGCGTAAGTGTTTCGGGAAATTTCTCAACTAGTAGATCAGAAATTTTCTGAAAGCGGAAACGTTCTATTGTGCCATTTTGTTTAATGCTGTTGACGAACAGGCTGATTTTCTTCTCGGCAACATATGCATCAGTAACGGCGTCCAGAATGATGCGGTAATCAGGCAAACTCTTCCGGGCGTACCATCCCCTGTCGCTATCCCCTTCTACTGCTGGTTGCAGTTGCATGCGAACCAGGGATTGACTGACATGACCATGCTGATGAATGATGGCTTTCACCATGCCAGATACCCATAGCGGACCTACTACTTCACAAGTGTCCATAAACGGCCGGTATCCCACTTTAGTGACGGTGACTTCCATCTCACCAATGTTGGTACTGCTAATATCAAAACTGGCTATACCGGCAGCATTGGTACTCTCCTGCCGTGTAAAGGCGCCCTGTTTGATTTCTACCGTGGCACCCACCAGTGGTACATCAAAAAACAGAACACGACGAGTCACCGTTACTTTAAAGGGTTGGCGTTTATCCAGTTGTTTTTTGAAATTCACCTTCATGGTTTTGGGTGTACCGACCCACACCGGCATTTCCGGGTCACCAATCAAATTCAGCGTGAATATATGCCACTTGTTGCAGTTAACATTACCGCTGGCAGTGCTAATTTCATCGCAGCGAGAATCGTTAATTAGCCCCAGGTGGCGCGTGGTATCCATGCGTTTGAAAAATGCCCGCTGGAAGTTATCACCCACGCCAATCCAGGAGAATCGTGAGTTGCCCACATAGGCCACGGCGCCGCCATTGGGGTTATAAACCAGGTGCTCACTCACTGCATCTTCACCATCGAACTGACTGGTAAGACAGGAATCGGCATAACCAATCATGCTGTGATAACCATTGGTGAGCGTCTGTGCCATAGCGATATCCAGACCACTGGTACCACCAGGACCACCATGCCCTGACAGGCTGACAAAGTGCGGATCATTGTTTAATGCGTCTTCTACACGATCTTGCGTTAAATGCTGAATCGGCGCAGCCGCCATTTGTGCGGGCGTAAGATCTATCTCATCTTCATAGAGGCGGTTCACCAGGTTTAACTGCGGATGATCAGTAGCGACCTGTTCCCTTAACAGTTCCTGATCACTCATAGAGCCATCCGGATCTGCAAAGTCTAATATAAACCGGTCTGGTGTCAGCTCAGCAGCGATGCCATAGAACACGATCCAGTTGGTGGGCTTTGGAATATGAATGGCGCCAACGAATGGAATATTAATCGTGATTTCGCTGACTGAGAGGTCGTTCTCACTGACCGCATAATACCAGCCAGGGCTGCCGGCGGAGGCGGTTCGATTGTAGGCTTTGATCCGTAGATCCGTATCTGACATCTTGACGATCAACCGCCAGTTTAAATCACCGGGAATATCTTTGAGTTTCATCAAGCTATGGTTATCACCGGCACCATGATAGTAACGATTATTACTCGGTGGAAAGGTGGCGGTACTGCTGAAATGAATACGACCGCCCCAGTTGGATGAAATAAGTAATAATTTTCTTGGCCAACTACTGCTTAATGAGCCACCATCCGGTTTGCGGAATTTTTCATAGGCGATGACCTTGTTAACAAAGGCTTCTGCTTGTGAGGTCGACGACACCGGTGCACGCCCTACACTCACATCAGCCTGGTAATCGACGCCGTCATGGTCGGTGTTGTATCGATGCTGGCCGTAGATACCGTTGTTCAACAAATCCCAGTCATGCAAACCGGGCTGGTTATAATTGGCACCCACTAGACTGGCATAGTAGAAATCAGTGGGTAATGTGTTCCATTGATACAGGAACTGTAAGCTAGCATTCACCTCGGCTGAGGGACCATTTACACGCACGTAGTTGGTTGGCACTGCTGAGCGAGTGCTATAACTGTCATCCGTGGTAAAGAACCAGCCACGTTGTGTAGTACTGGAACTGCCGGTGGCATCAAAGGGTATAAAAAGACCATTATCAGGCCTTACCAGTAAGTGATCGGTACGGCCACCGGGCCACCACTCACCGGGGTTAACAACATGCATCCTCATGTAGCTGCCAGTCCAGTATGACTTGTTATCATTGGGCGGATTGGTGCTTTCCTTATTTATGTGTCCCCGTAACGCACCGGCAACTTGCCGCACTGGCACAATATTGATATCACCACCCAGCAATAGCCAGGAAACGCCCCAGTTATTATGAGCCCACTTCAGGAAGTTGCGAATCACTTCCTGCAGATCCCGCGCACCACTCGTAAAGTTACCGTAAATACCGTTGACTATCTGGGTAATGGTCACTACCTTCGATTTCAATCCACGGGTAGCCTTCCAGTCTGCCAGTTTTTGAAAGGTTTCGGTAAGGTCCCCTGCATCGCCCAGTGGTGTAATGGTATTTGCATCCCAACGCCGGTCGTCGGTAATAATGAGGTAATCCACCTGGCCGATAAACACAGGAAACAGCTCGCTGAAATCCCAGACAGCCTCCGGGTTGACGACGCGTTCTTTTGCCAGGGACACCAGGCGCGTTGCCTGTACTTTATTGTTCACTGATTTTACAAAGGGCGCAGCCATGAACGAAACCGCTTTGTCTGCGGTCTCCGGTATCGCACCACGAGGACTGTATTCGACCGTTACTTCTGTCTGCAGGTAAAAGTCCAGTC
>NZ_CDLKIE010000423.1:0-3147 GCF_975902315.1 Kaarinaea lacus
CATTTGACCATCTGGCAGGCCAACAGCTGTTCCCGACGCTTGAAGCAACGTGTGGGGATAATGTGAAAAATATTCGTCGAGATTGGGAGTATTAGCCTGCGCAACTGCATTATTGATTTTACTGGGATTAACACCAAACCCATCCATTATCACTAACAATACTGGTCTTCTTGGTACTTCGACAAATTCCACTAATACTCCTTCAAAACAGGGGGATCAACTTTCAATTTCTACTATATGTCCTGCTATCTATAAAACAAGTTTTGTACCAACTAAACTGGTTTCGCCATTATCACGTAACTATCTGTTTTACATTTATTTACAAATAGAATTGTATTAATTCTGCGCATTAACCGTCGTCGTTTACGAACCAAAATTGTGCATGATGAAAAATTAGTGTGCATCGGCTGGCTACGCAAAATGAAGCAGATACTACTAGATGTTATTAGCTGGCGACACTAAATATTTCTGGCGCCGGCTGTTGTTACAAACTGTTACAGAATGTTACCTGCCGGAGAAGTTCCGCTTGATGGTCCAGGTTAATCTAGTGCACATAGTCAAACCAAAAACAGGAGGCAAGAACATGAAACCGATGTCAAAGCGTATCGTCATTTTAGTGGCTGGTGGCGCCGTCATTGCGGGAACATTGGTGGCATGCGGTCATCATCGCTACCACAACCCGGAAAAGCGCGGCGAATGGCTCGTTGAAAAAGTAACGGATGAACTGGAACTCAACGAAACTCAACAAGCAAAACTTGAGGCAGTGAGGCAGGAAATACTCGCGGTCCGTAAAGACACTCTAGAAGATCGCCAGACTATGCGCGAGGAAGTCCTCGCCATGTTGGACCAACCACAGTTAGACCGCCAAAAAGTTCTGGCAATGGTTGAAAAAAAAACCACATCGATTAACCAGCATGCGCCACAGGTCGTCAATGCACTCGGAGAGTTTTATGACAGCTTGTCCGACGAACAGCGCAATGAAGTACGCGAACATTTTTCAGAAATGAGCGAGCGTCATCATCACCACTGGTAACCGTAAGAACTAAAGGAGAAAATCATGCGACTACTCAACTTTATGCATAATCGGTGTCAACGAAAGTATACACCGATGACAAACTGGTTCATTCGCCGTATCAGAAAAAAATTGCAGTTAAATGATTCTCAACAAGCCAAACTAATAACGTTTAGCAACACCATTGACTCCAGCCGTTCATATGTAGCAGATGTTCAGAAAGATCGAGGCATCACACTGGATGATATTTTTTCAGACAATGGCTTTGATCGAGATTCTGCATTGCACTACCTTAATGTGCCACGCCTGGCATTTGAAGAGCAAGCTCCAGCTGTCGTCGATGCACTTGGTGAATTTTATCAATGTCTGAATCAACAGCAACAGGAGCAGCTTCGCGCAATGCTTCAAAAATACCACCAGCATCAAAAAAGACGCTGTTGGCATTAATACCACCGTGCCTTCTTCAGTTGTATACTATGAAGAAGGTACATACCCTCTTCAGCAACAGGCCATAAAAGGTTAAAGTAGCAATCTTACGGTTGATAAGATACCAGCAATGCACAATATATTATTAATTGACGACGACGAACGGCTGGCAGAATTATTGCGGCAGTACTTTGAGCAACACAACCTGGTGCTCAGCAGTGCCACACTTCCCAGTAAAGGCATGGAAAAGCTGGAAGCAGGTACCTTCGACCTTGTCATTCTCGACATTATGCTACCGGAAATGGATGGCTTTCAAGTTTGTAAAACGATCCGCAAACATAATGATATCCCAATCCTGATGCTTACGGCACGTGGTGAAGTCATGGATCGCGTAATAGGACTCGAACTTGGCGCAGATGATTACCTTCCCAAACCATTCGAACCACGTGAACTGGTAGCACGCATTCAAAATATTTTAAAACGCAGCGAACATATCCCTAATCAACCAGGAACTCTCACGTTTGGTCAACTTTCAATTGATACCGGCTTGAGAGAAGCTAAGCTTGCGGGTAAAACAGTTCAGCTAAGCACCATGGAATACCAACTGCTGGAACTGTTTTCCAAAAAACCTGGTAAAACGTTCACCCGGGATGAAATTCTCAATCATTTAAAAGGCGTGGAAACTGATATATTTTCCCGCTCCGTCGATATACTCGTTAGCAGACTGCGTCAGAAGCTCAAGCCCCTGGACCTGATTAAAACTGTTCGTGGAAGCGGTTACATATTTACAGGGAAATCGCAATGAATGCGTGGCAGAAAGTCATTAACTCACGCCATAGCCTGTCAGCTAAACTGGTATTGTTGTTTGTTATCATGGCGATTTTGTTCGTCGTCCTGGTCGGTTCCGGCTTTCGTTTTTTTATAAATCACCACTTCAAGGACAATGTACAACCACATATCGTAAAGTATCTGGAATATGTTCAGGCGGACCTGGGATCACCACTTGATACACAACGAGCCCAACAATTAGCCGATGAATTAAATCTGGAAATCCATATTATTAACGATCAGCAACAATGGTCTTCCCATGGACGGGAAATTAATCTTTCGAACATCAAGATTAAACACAGCCATACAGTAAAAGATCAACTCTATAGCTTGATCGAATATAATTCTCGTGAATACCTCATGACCCAGGTCGAAAACTCAACCCTGCTTTTTACCATACCTCGACTAAGACCAGAACGAGGCACTTTCCGTGGCTGGCTACCATTCGTTATTTTACTGATGATACTATTGGTTCTTTACTATGGCACACGGCGATTATTTTCACCCATCAATACTATCCAGGCAGGTGTAAAGCGATTTGGCGAGGGAGAACTGAACCATCGTATTCAAACTAATCGTCGTGACGAATTGGGCGAGCTGGCAAAAAACTTCAACAGTATGGCCAACGATATCCAGCAAATGCTGGAAGCCAAACGCCAGTTATTATTAGCTATCAGTCACGAATTACGATCCCCACTCACTCGCGCCAAAGTTGCCAGTGAATTTTTGGATGATGAACAGCAAAAGGGGCGAATTAATCGTGAGCTGGATGAAATGGAAACCCTGATTGAAGAATTGCTAGAGACTGAAAGACTTACCACCTACCATACCGTTCTCAATAAAACACCACTAAACCTTGCTGCATTAATCACTGAAGTTAA
>NZ_CDLKIE010000424.1:0-5006 GCF_975902315.1 Kaarinaea lacus
GCTCAACGGAAAAATTTTATTTTCTCGCTGGGAACGTTCACGCGCCTCAAATCGCGACACCTTTAGTCTTTACACCATTAATCCCGATGGTACCGGTCTGGATATTTACTATGGCGCACATAGCCATGATCCATCAAACAGTGAGCGTGCATTTCTTGATGCCAAGGAAATGCAAGGTGGCGGGATTTTATCGATACTGACATCCTATAATCGACCAGACACAACACTACCGGATCCCCTTGATCCTGATAACCGCGATGCAGATCTTGATCCCAATGAAAATCATTTTAACGATGGCGAGATGGTCATCATTGACAGTGAAAATTTTGTCGAAATAGACCAGAAGCGTATTACCAGCCCGTCACTCAGCACCGAAGGACAATATTCGGCCACCAATAACGAAGTGCCTCGTAACGGCGATATCTCGCAAATTGGTCGTTTTTTCTCACCACATCCCATTTGGGAAGAAGATGGCGGCAACCGGGTATTAGTCGCGTGGTCGACATGTAGAATGACTAATTCGCAAGATGATGTAATACGCGTGGATCATTTAAGGGATGCGCAGGGAAATATTGTAAGGGATGCCGAGGGTAATATAGTAGATCCGGCCGATGCCATTGTGCCGTGTATTTCGGATAACCTGAACAATCCCGGACTGAAAGAAGCACCACCGTTTTACGGCGTTTATATTTATGACCTGGGCGATCGCAAATTGCTACCTATCGTAGTCCCACCCCAGGACGATTTGAGTGATGGTATCGATAACAGGATGGCGGTTGTTAATCCGGTTGCTATTATCGATCGACCTTATGATCAAACACCGGTGATACTGACAGAAAATACCGATGAACTATTAGCGTCAGAAGGTGTTGGTATTCTCCACATCCGAAGTGTTTATGATACCCAGGGTACGGTACCCATGGTTGATACGCCCCTGGAACCCGCCGGTGCGACACCTTTATCACAACCGCAGCGTGATGCTATCCCCATGACCACCGTTTACGTGGATCCACTAACGGGTGCGATTTCTGATAGCAACGCATCCGGTTTGATACCGCGCACCGTGGCGGACATTCCGCGCCTGGCCGATCCCATGCAAACACCGGGCAGTCAACGGGTAGCGCGTTTCGTTCGCTTTGCCAGACGAGTACCGTTCATTGATGACAACAATTTAACAGCCAACGACTGGGGTCGTGCCGGTAGCTATCGCTTGCGCGAAATTTTAGGTTACGCGCCTGTTGAACCGGATGGATCGGTATTCACGCAAATCCCAGCGGAAGTGCCATTCACCATCGAAGTACTGGATGGCCAGGGTCGGGCATTTATGGCGTTTAATAGCTGGTTGCAGGTGATGCCGGGTGAAACCAGGGAATGTAATGGCTGTCATTCACCGCGCGATGGGCAGCAAAGCATCAATCAGGGCGCAACAGGCTCCGCTTTTCCGAACACGGATGATGTCCTGGTGCAAATCGGTGAGACCATGGCCGAGGCCCGTGCCAGAGTGGAGGATCCGAGTCTTCTCACAGGCTATGCCAAGCTGGACATGGATTTGATTGATAACAATATCTGGCCCACCGTTGACGAGGTGACAGAGTTCAAATACGAAGACTTAATCACGCCAAAGCCGATAAGCAATGCGTCCTGCGAAGATAATTGGGACTGGGGCAACAGCAAGTGTCGAATTATCATTACCTATGTCACGCATATTCAGCCGATTTTTGAAGCAACGCGCCAGCGGGATCTGGGCGCAGGCATGATGGATTATATGTGTACTTCCTGCCACAACGATGATGATCCCAACGTTGTGCCGCCGGGGGATCTGGTGCTTGAAAATGCCACACCGGATCTTAATGGTATGCACGTCACAGTGCAGGCTATTCGGGATAACCTGACAAATCCCGATCGACCACCCTCTTATGAAATGTTATCCATCTCGCGTCCCCGGGCTGAAGTGGGTCCCATGGGTGGTACACGATTCATCGTGATACGCGATCCAGTCACTGATGTACCCATCGATGTTGATGGCAATCCCATTGGCGAGACAGACTTAAATAACTTGCAGCTTGATGCTCCCCAGCGCGGCGCGTTGCTGAGTGGCACCGGTGTCGCAAGAGCCAGGTTTAGTCGTCTAGTCAGAATGATTTTAGGAGAAATCGCTCCCGGTACCGTCGATCACACCCAGTTATTAACTGATGGCGAAAAACGCTTAATCCTCGAGTGGATCGACAACGGCATGCAGATTACCAATGATCTTAATCTTGCTGTCGTAGCACCCTAAGGATTGGTTAAGGAAAATTTGTTTTATAGTTGAAGGTAAATTTTAGTTAATCGTAAATGCGTTATCGGTCTGTGTTTAAGTTGTTTAATGCGTAACCAAAAACGACGCTATATAACACTTCAAGGCGCAAAGGACTTAATAGGACTTTATTTGTGCCGATAGGACAATAAGGAAAATAGCACCAGTCGTGAATGGTTAATAAACACCTAGTTTTGGTTGTTTAAAAAGCAGTAATTCCCATCACCAGTGCGTCAACTCTGTGCCTGTCACGGAACTTCCGGTAGGATGCGTCAAACATCACGATGCGAGAGAGTCAATTGAGGCTTGCAGTACTTTATATTTATAAATTTGGACATGTTACAAACAAAGTCGCGAAGGGTTACCTGTCACGCATTTGTTTGCTTGGCATTTATGCGGTGTCTTTGTTGTGTGCGCCATTGAGTGTGGCGGATGAGGATAGTGTTCGCCTGCAAGTGGCAGAGCCGTACATTGAATTACATACCGGCCCCGGACGCGGATTCCCGGTGTTTCATATTGTGGAACGTCACGACTGGATCGATATTATTAAACGCCGTACCGACTGGTTTCGGGTAAAGACTGAAGATGGTAAAGAAGGTTGGGCTTATATCGAACAAATGGAACTGACTCTGGCTTTACCTGGCAAGCGCACGGAATTCGCGCAAGTGAAACAGGAGGATTTCCAGAGTCGTCGTTATGAGTTTGGTGCCATGGCAGGGGACTTTGAAGGCGCTGCGTCAATGACAGCATTTGTAAGCCTTAATATGTCAAAGAATCTTTCTGCAGAGCTGGCATTTACTCAGGCGACGGGGACGTATACCAACAATTTTTTACTAAGGGCGAATATTTTATCAACGCCTTTTCCCCACTGGCGAGTGGCGCCTTATTTTACACTCGGCGGTGGCGTGATGCGCAGCGAGCCCAGAGGAACCTTTGTGCAGTTAGATTTAGGGGACAATGCTGTGGCCAGTGTAGGGCTTGGATTTCGCGCGTACTTAACACGGCGTTTTGTATTTAGAGCTGAGGCAAAAGAAGTGATTGCTTTTATTGACGAAGACAATAATGGAGAATTTTTTGAGTGGCAATTAGGGTTTTCATTCTTTTTCTAGTTCGTTTGCGCAAAGCTATTCGTGCATTGAGCTTTTGTGTGCTGACGGTCGCCGCGGCACCGCTGCTTGCGGCTGAAGAGCAGCCGCTGGCTTCAACGGATGCGCCATTAATTGAGCCTGAAGTGGAGCGTCAGGAAATCATTGAATCAAAAATTGATACTGAAGATTTTGAAGTAGGTTTTTTCGCCGGTATGTATAGTACCGAAGATTTTGGAACCAACTCGGTTCTGGGCGCCACCTTTGCTTACCATGTAACGGAAGATTTCTTTTTTGAGGCTGCCGTGGGGGAGACTGAAACCCAACCATCCAGTGTCGAACGCCTGGGCTTTTTCGATGTGCTTAATGACGATGAGCGTACACTGCAATATTACAATTTGTCCCTGGGCTATAACATCTTTCCCGGAGAAGCCTTTGTCACTTCAAACTGGGCATTTTATACCGCGTTTTATTTTATTGGCGGTATTGGCAACACGCATTTTGCGGGACAGGATAATTTCACGATTAATCTCGGTGCAGGCTTTCGTTTTATTGTGACGGACTGGATGGCATTCCAGGTTGATATGCGGGATCACATATTTGATCTTGACATCCTGGGCGAAGAACAGACCACGCATAACCTGGAATTGACAGCGGGTATTACGTTTTTCTTTTAAAACAAGCACAACAACTGACAGGAACAAGATTAGGGATTTATTAATGAAGAGCATGTTGATCAATAAAAAGCTTGCTTTGTTAATTGTGGCAATACAGTGGCTTGTGTTTTTACCCGGCGCCAGTGCGGAACTGGTAAAAGGCGAAGCACCTAACTTTACCTTGAAGAGTCAGCGCGGGGAAAACCTGAAATTAAGCGAGCATCGCGGCGAAGTCATTATGCTGAATTTCTGGGCTACCTGGTGTGATGCTTGCCAACAGGGTATGCCAACGTTGAATGACATGTATCAATTGTATCGCAATGAAGGGTTTACATTATTCAGCATCAATGTTGAAGAGGATGTGAGAAAAGTAAAGAAAGCCCTGAGCAAGATGCAGGTAACTTTTCCTGTGTTGTTTGATGTCACCCATGAGGTGAGTGAAAAATACGAAGTGGATGATATACCAAGTACTTATATTATCGATCGTGATGGCAACCTGCGTTATATCCACCAGGGATTTCCGCCAGGTTACCGTGACATATTTCAAAAACAGGTTCGGGAATTAATGGCAGAGTAGTTATGTTGCATATTCGAGTACTAGTTCTTGGGATGGTTGTTACGCTTTCAGGTTGCGGTATACAGCCCTGGGTAAAGCCTTATGAAAGAGCCAACCTGGCAGATCCTATTATGAGTTTTGCCAGGGATCCGGTGGCGGAATCTTACAAGAATCATGTTCACCAGGCGCGTGAAGGTGCGCGTGGTGCGGAATCAGGTGCGGGCGGCGGATGTGGCTGTAATTAATGTACGACATTGGCCCGCCCGGTCTTCCGGCAAGATCGCCGCCATCAATGGCAAACTCATGCCAAATACGGCATATAAAATTGCAACGGCCCAGGCGGGCCAATGTCGTACATTAATTACAGCCACATCCGCCGCCCGCACCTGATTCCGCACCACGCGCACCTTCAC
>NZ_CDLKIE010000425.1:0-3399 GCF_975902315.1 Kaarinaea lacus
ATGGCATCAAGCAGGTAACGCAGATCGCGTGGCTGGGTCTGGTAATGGGCTAATACCAATAGTCCGAAAATATCTGACAGTAACTTTTCATTAGCTACTAATGCGCGTCGGTCAAGTTTTTCAAAGCTAACCTGCCTGGGATCAATGGTCGATTGCAATGAATCTACCCTGGCATCGAGGCATAAACAACGAAAAACAAAAGTCTCTACGGGATCATTGGGTGCCCAACGTATGGGTAAATTCATTTCCTGCGCATGCCACCCCGGCGTTTCATGATTGAGGGTTTCCTGAAACTTGATGGCAAATCCGCGCCCGGTGCCTTCGTAGCCATAAGTCGTCGTGGCGAACCCGATGCGGGCGTATTGTTTTAGCATTTGATGCAGCATCGACACAGGTATCGCGGCTGCTTCGTCGACCAATAGCAGGCCACAGCTGGGCGATTCACGACATAACACGTCGGGTGCCAGGTATTCAAGGCAGCCGGAATGACTGAGCAGTTTGCCGGGCGAAGATTGGGCGTCAGCTAACAGGGTCTGCGCATGTTTAAACACCATTGCAGTTGAACTCAAACGCGGCCCGGTGACTATTATATGCTTGATACCTTCCTGTAATAGGCTTGCCGCAGCGATACCCAGGGCGGCTGATTTGCCCCTGCCTCGATTGGCGGTAATCACCAAAGGACGTCGGCGATGTCCGTGCACAATATGGCGTATTGATTCAACAACCTGTTTTTGGTCGACAGTGCGACACGCGTCATTTTCAAGATAAACCTGTAAATCCTCCCTGGTTTTTATACCAAGGTGTTCCGGCGCTGGTTCATTTTCCTGGATCAGGGTGATATTGTCAGATTGCATTATGATGTTGCGTAATCGTTGCAGGAAACGCTGGCCAACCTCTTTTTCTTCAAACGGCCAAACAGTCATGCGTTGCTTTTCCGGGTCTGCAAAGTTCTCTAGTGTGGATATTGTCGGCATCAACAATATCAATAAACCGCCTCCGCTAATGGTGCCGGATATAGCGCCTAACAAATTCGGATCAATACCGTCATGAAAATTAATTAGCGCGTGTTCGAATTCGTGGCCCAGGTATTTTAAAGCTTCGGATGGCGCTATCCTGGTGCTATTGCTTATGTCTACTGCTGAATGGGTGACTACTAACAGTTTCTGAAGCGAATTTACGCGGCATATTTCTTCGAGATTGCTTATACCCCAGGCCTGGCTGCCGGACAAAATGATACAACGTCGCTGGTAGCTGTCTATTGCTTCCCGCAGTATGCTTTCGGCAAGGCTGGTGGTTTCATTGTTCCTGGTGTCTGCGGCGTTTGACATGATTTTAATTATAGCGGCTTACTCACTGGGACGGATTGGTGTCAAGATGAAATGACATGGATTTCATGTTGCCGCCGTTAATCAGCAATTCAATTTTATGTTGTCCTGTGTAGTGCTTTCGTGTGGATAAATCCTTGAGTGCCTGTTTTTTTGTTAAGCGTAGCGATTGCCCGGGATTTAGCGTGAATTTCTTAAGTTTAAAAACCTTGGGGCTTAGCTGTCCCGATGCTTTGACGTAATGAATCTTGTAGTCAATGATTAACTGCTGGGGGTATGTCGCCAGCGAATCTAATTCTAACTCAATAATCAGGTCATCACCCAGTACCCGTTTTCCTGAATTTAGTTTGAATTTCCTGATCTTGATTTCTGGTTTTTTATGCGCACCAAATATTGCCAGGGCCTGGTTATTGCCCTGTTTGATCAGGGTCCTTGAAGCATGCCGGATAATCCAGGCGATTGACTGCTCGTTAGCGTCCCAGCTTTTAACCAGTTTTAACATTTTTTGTGGATGGTCTTTGGAGATATCATTAAGATGATTGGCCACCGACTTTTGTACATATTTTTCATTATCGGTTTTCAGGTCCTGCAGGATAGGGAGGCTGTGATCAGGATTATCCAGCAAAGCCTTAACGCGCATTGCCCAGGGTAAGCGTGGCCGGGTGCCTTCGCTGGCCAGGCGGCGAATATGAACATTTTTATTGCCGGTCCATTTTTTCACAACGTCTAAGCTGCGATCAAAATCATTTTGCAGAAATACCCGGATGGCCAGTTCCGATGAAGAATATACCGTGAAATCCTTTAAGGCTTGCATGGAACGTTTGAAATCATGCGCCCCAAAGCGAGCCACAAAATCCGGCATAAACATATAACAGAATTTATTCTCGTTGATCATTTCTGCATATGCGTAGAGACGTTTGAGTGCTTCAGGATAATTATCAGGAAAGAATAGCCGGCACACATCGGCGGTACGCTGCATGCGTTGTTTGAGTTCAAGCTCAGACAGGTTTTTTGTGCATGCCAGGTAGAATTGCCTGGCATCAATGTTCGAATCAATATCCGAAAGATCCTGACTTAATTGGCGATAAAAGGCAGTATTAAAAAACTGGTCTTTTAATGGTTGCATAACGATAAACAGTGTTCCTGTTTTTTAATCAGGCTTATTCTCAACGGATTGCAAAATTGTAACTGCGAGCGGTTGGTTTGGCCAACCGGGGGGGGGGAAATTGTGCTTGTAGAGTGCGAAGATTGGCCCAGCCTGGGTCGTGGATCACATCCCGGGATCCAGAGTGGTTTGAAGATTATTGATGCAAAAACGCGAAAACCCACAATTGGCACGCAATTGTGGGTTTTTAATTTACTGCGCTAGTGTCGAATAGCTAATACCCGCCATTATCAGGCCACAGTCACATTTGCTGCCTGTGGTCCTTTGGGGCCTTGTTCTACATCGAAGTTAACCGCTTGGCCCTCGGCTAAGGTGCGGAATCCGTCACCCTGGATTGCAGAAAAATGTACGAATACATCTTTACCGCCATCGCTGGGGGAAATAAATCCGAAACCTTTTGATTCGTTGAACCATTTAACGGTACCAGTGCTCATATAAATTACCTCATATTTCATTGTGTTAGTGTAACTATTGCAGATTATACAAGGCAATTTATGAGGTAGAACCGAACCGGACTTCCAGAAAATTACTTGAACAATTGCAATCTTGCTCAACAGCCAAGATGACAGTTATTGGCTGTCTTAGTGATTAGTATAATAAAACTTGCCAAACGTTCAAGATTTCGGTTTATTCGTTAGGTTGAATTTGTGGACAAATGCCGGAATTACAGCTGATTTTGGTCAGATTTGCAGGATTTTGCTCGTTTTCAGGGGGCGTAATTTCCTAATACCAGCTGTTCTTTCTGTTGCTTTGTGAGTCGTTTTATCTCGGATTCCCGTTTCGCCGCCAGCGAACGTGATGCGAGGCTTTCCTGGTAGACCAGTGTGACAGGCCTTCTGGAGCGCGTGTATTTGGCGCCCAGCTGGTTGTCGCTATTATGCTCAAGGATGCGTTTTTCGGGTGATTTGG
>NZ_CDLKIE010000426.1:0-6235 GCF_975902315.1 Kaarinaea lacus
CGATGAATTTTTCATCGGCGCCTTCTTTATACAATACGTCAATTTCCATAACGCCTTCGCGATTAAAAAGTGCCAGGCCACGCTGGGTAGGTATATAAGCAGCATCATCAAGATCAATGCCGAGCATCTGGCCTTTGGCTTCAAGGACTCCGATAATACGAAAGCGGTTGCCGCCAATGCGAACCAGTTGACCCAGTGGGGATTCATTGCCAAAAAGTTCCTGCTTTAGTTTATGGCCCAGAACGGCATACGCCCTGGGTGACTGGATGTCATCTTCTGGAAGAAATTTTCCGGAGCTTATGTGAAAGCTGAATACCGTGGTAAATTCAGGACCAACACCATAGATCGTTGTGCGTCGGCTTTTGGTTCGTGATTCAACCTCTGCATTACCCTGCACCGCGGGAATTACCGCTTTAACTGTTGGAATGCGTTTTAAGGCTTCCGCATCTTCTATCGTTAACGGTCTTTCTGCACCAAATACTCCGATGGAAGACCCGGCAGTGGTGACTCGACCTGGATTGATCATGATTAGATTGGTGCCAAACTGGGTAAATTCAGCCAGTACAAAGCGGTGAATACCCTCACCGATAGAGGTTAGCAGCATCACAGCGGTGATACCGATTGCTATACAGAGCATCGTCAAATAGGAGCGCATGCGATGTGCAGTAATCGCTTTGCCAACAAACGTGATGTAGTCCTTAACTTTTAGCATAATCGTGTTTTTAAAAAATTATTGTCCATTACTTATGTGCCAGCGCATCAACAGGATTGAGCCTCGCCGCACGCCTGGCTGGCATCGCGCCAAAAAGCAATCCCGTCAGTACCGCAACACTGGCTGCCCCAATTGCAGCCCAAAGTGGTGCGCCTGCTGGAAATGCAGGATATATATGGCGAATAGCGATGTTTGTAAGTTCTCCAAGTAACAATCCCAGAACTGCACCAAAGGTGGCGAGCATGGTGGCCTCCGCCAGGAACAAGGTAATAATTTTATGTTGTGAAGCCCCTAGTGCTTTAAGTAAACCGATTTCCGCGGTGCGTTGCGAGATAGACACCAGCATAATATTCATGATCAGAATCCCGGCGACTGCCAGACTGATAGCTGCAATTCCTGCCACGCTGTAGGTTAAGGCACTTAATATTCTGTCAAAGGTGCTAAGTATCGCGTCCTGGGTGATGATGGTAACGTCTTCTTCTCCCTGGTGACGCTCTTTAATTGTACTGGTAACTTGCTTGATTACATACGGAACCACATCACGGGATTTGGCCTCTACCAGGATTCTGAATAAAGAGGGTATATTGAAAATGGACTGTGCCGAGGCAACGGGTGTTATCACCAGGTCCTGTACATCCAGCCCTATGGATCGTCCCTCGGAAGCCAATATGCCAATCACTCGAAAACGTCGGTCACCTATTCTTACCCATTTACCAACTGGGTTTACTGCACCAAAAAGTTCCTTTTTTATGGTTGCCCCAATGACGCAAACCGGGGTTGCGCGATCATAATCCGCATCCGGCAAAAACTGACCCGATGATAATTGCCAGTGTCTTATCGCCAGTAGCGAATGGCTTGAGCCAAGAACAGGCGATTCACGTTCGATACCTTGCCAGGAAACAGTTGCAGAACCGATAACAATGGGAGCGATTTTATTGACACCACTAATCCTCTGTAATGCTTTTGCGTCATCGTTGGTTAAGTCGCGTGGTGTTTCGCCAATGAAAATTGACGGTGAACCACCTCTGGTTTCCGTTTTTCCAGGAATGACAATAATGAGGTTAGTGCCCAGTGACGCAAATTCATTGATAACATAACGGCGAGCGCCTTCTCCCAATGCCGTAAGCACAACAATCGCAGCAACACCAATCATCATGGCAATGAGCATTAATACCGTGCGTAAACGATGTCGACTCAGGGCCTGCCAGGTATAGTGTAGAATATCGAGTATTCGCATAATCGATTATCCCTTCGCGTCGTCATTTTCAATGCGCCCGTCTACCATACGAATCTGGCGTTTCGCGCGTTGCCCAATAGTGGGGTCATGAGTAACGACGATCAAGCTCATACCTTGCTGGTTGAGATTCTCAAGGATAGTGACTACCTCTCCACTGGATTTACGATCAAGATTGCCAGTAGGTTCGTCTGCTAATATGATCTTGGGTTGCATGACAGTCGCCCTGGCAATGGCAACCCGTTGTTGTTGGCCACCGGATAGCTGGTCCGGACGATGCGTGGCCCGGTCTAATATGTCCAGGGCGTCCAAAGTTTGGCGAGCGCGTTTATTCCTCTCAGCCGGATTGATCCCCGACAAAACCATGGGTAATTCCACATTTTCCTGTGCTGTTAACCGGGGGAGCAACTGAAAAAACTGGAAAATAAAACCGATCTTTTTCTGCCGGATTTCTGCAAGCTGATCATCGGTGAAGGAAGTGATTTCCTGGTTGTCGAGTTTATATTTACCCGCACTTGGTCGATCCAGCAAACCGATGACGTTCAGCAGAGTTGATTTGCCAGATCCCGAAGGCCCCATAATCGATAGATACTCGCCCTGGGAAACAGTCAGCTTGACATCCTGCAGGGCATGCACAATCTGATCGCCAACAACAAATTCCCGTTGTATGTTTTCCAGTTCGATCATGGTTATATTCAGGGTGCCGGATTATTTTCCAGCTCAACCGTGATACCATCGGTTAGTCCTTCTATACCGATGGATGTAACGACCTTGTCACCATCATTAAGTCCAGACAATATTTCGGTGTAACTCCAGTTACCTATGCCTTTTTCGATTTGGCGTTTCTCCAGCGTGCCGGTGTTGTCCAGGTAAACATAGACATGGTTTTCGTCAAAAATTGTTTCGGTAGGAACCCGCGTTACCTTGTCTTTGCGCGTGAGAATTATTTCTGCATCGGCGCTATATCCAGGTAGTAGTCTTTGCTCACCAACCGTATGGGAAAAATAAACCTCGACGTCAACGGTGCGGGCCTGTTTTTCTACGTCCTGAATATAGGGTGAAATGCGATGAACCGTGGCTTCAAAAGGGTAGTTGGGAAAAGCATCCAGCGTAATTCGGGCAGGCAGGCCAACTTTCACGGCCGGGGCGTCTACCTCGTCAATGGGAGCAAGTACATAGATACACTGATAGTCAATAAGATCTACGACTGGAAGGGTTGGAACTCCAACCGGAGAGGGTGTTACATATTCACCAATTTCTCCATTGATTTCTGCAACAACACCATCAAAGGGAGCTCGAATGATAGTGCGTTCCAATGCGGCCCTGACCACTTCGATTCTTGAAATAGCGACGTTTTTTCGGTTTGACGCAGCGTCACACGCGGCTTTTGCAGCTTTTGCAACGCCCTGTACTTTCTCGGCCTGGTCTTCCGAGGCCAGTTTTTGTTGGTATAATTTTGTGACACGCTCAGATTCGTGTTGCGCTGTTTCATGGCGAATACAGGCCTCTCTTGCACTGGCTTTAACTGCGCTGAGTTCGTTTTGTGCCAGGGTGAGTTCAGCTTTGATATCCTTATTCCATAGTTCTACCAGGATTTCATTGGTTGTAACTTTTTGCCCTTCCTTAACGGGCATGTTGGCGATTTGGCCACCTATAGTGGGGGCCAGCCGCGCGCGTCGGCAAGCCATTACTGTTCCAGCCCGTGTATTTGTGACAGTCTGTTCAACTGGGCCAATCGATACTTTTGCAACCGAGACAACAATTGGGTCGGGCTGGGTGGCATAACTAATGATGAAACCGACGGCTATTACCAGGACGATAACAGCAGATATTTTTATCGAGGACTTGGTCATTTTACTTGATCCACGCTAATGTGGACTATAATGGCGGACCGGGTTTAATGTGTTGCCCGCATGTCTGACAGGTTAATCCTTGATTCGCACAGCGAGTACATCGCAGGGCGCATGATGTAATACGGCATTGGCCGTGGAACCCAAAAGTAATTTTACGCCATGCCTGCCGTGGGATCCCAATACAATTAAATCTACATTATTATCTTCCGCATACTGCACGATTTCGTTGGCTGCATTGCCAAGTTCATAAACTGTATTAACCGTTGAATCCAGGTCCAGCTTTTTTAATAATTGATCAATAGGCTGTTTTGCATTATTAATCAACTCTTCGTTTGGTATGGTATAAGTTGGCGTAATCAATGCTGTCTCGCCAAATCCCATATACGGGAGGTAGTCAATGGTATGGATAACGGTTAAAGAAGTTTTGTTGGATAAAACTAACTCTTGTGCTTTGCGCAGGATATATTCTGCGGAATCAGTAAGGTCAATAGCTACCAATATATTGGAGTAGGTGCTCATGATTTTGCTCCACTGAATATCTAGTTATTCTTTGCTCCCTGTTGAATCCATTGCTTGATGGTTTTTCGTTCCTGCTCCGGTATCATTTGCAGTGAACCATGCGGCATTTTTATCGCTGGATCAGCTTTCCCCTCGATTAATATCACGAGGCTACTTGATAAGGCGTTCCCCGGCACAATTACTGGCCCAAACTTGGTGCCTTTCATTAGTGTCTCGTAGGTTTCCATGTTGAGGCCACTTTTCTTGAAGCCTTCCCCTTCGCTGGTGTGGCACGACAGGCAATGCGTTGCCAGGATGGGCTTGACCTGCCTGGTAAAGCTGACCTGGTTCGTGGAGGAATCATCACAACTACTGAGGAATAAAACAACAGTACTTGTGATTAATATTTTCGCAATTTTATTCATTGTTAATCTGTATATAAAGAGAATTAGTAAGTGAAATTAACATTCCTGGTGAATAATTGTAGTCTGATATCCTTGAGGTATTCGTTTATTGATACAGCTCAAGTAACTCAGGAATGATTGTAACTAAAATAGTCGGGTACTACAAAGAAGTTTAATCAAATCAGAAATATAAGGAGTCGTGAATGAAAATAATTGTTGGGGCGGTAATGGTTGCTGCAACTTTGTCCATGAGTCAGTTGGCGATTGCAGGGGATGCTGAAGCAGGTAAAGCAAAAAGTCAGGCTTGTGTAAGTTGTCATGGCATGAATGGCAAAAGCACCAATCCTAATAATCCCAATCTTGCAGGACAAAAGAAAAACTATCTCATTAAAGCGATGAAAGCCTATAAGGAAGGTAAGCGCCAGGATCCCATGATGAGTTCTTTGATGGCTGGTTTAAGTGACGCAGATATGGAAAACCTCGCTGAGTTTTATAGCAAGGTTAAATAACGAAACAAATGGCGGTTAGCAAATGCTAGTATCTAGATTGCAGTGTTTGCTAGCCGTCTATCTAATACGGTCACACTATACTCGACATCTTCGCGTTGCGCAGGAAGGATGCTCGGAACATAGGATATGTAAATCGCTTTAGTCAATACGGCACCCGTGTCATTAATGTGGCTAACCCACCATACTCCATGGATATTCGTTTCCTGAATCTGGTCGCAACCAAAAATCGTTAATGTAGCAGAGACCTCCCCTTTACCTAGAATCTCCAATAGCGCATCTTCACATTCCTGGTCGCAGGGTGTGTTATTAAGGTCAATAATGGTTTCCTGACCGGTTTTTAACAGATTGCGCAATGCGCTTTTTATTTCTGCTAATATTGTTGTTAATGCGCTACCTTGTTTTTTTACCATGGCAGAATCAAAAGAAATTACGTTGTCTTGTTTTGCGTCTGTATTTTGCATTGTCTTTACTTTCAATCATAAACAATTCCAGAAATATTACCCTCTCCGAGATTTAGCTATCTCGTAATGTTAGATTTATAGCTTTTGTGATAAAAAATTCCTTGATGTATATCAAAGCCACTTTTATCAGCAGGGGTAAATCAGAAATATTTTGGTGTAGCTCAAGTTTACTGTATGTAAAGCCGTGATTAGAATATTAGTATTTAATAAATTTGTTTTTGGTGGTGAGGTGCAAGGGTTTTATGATCGGAGATTATGGCAGCGAAACATCGATTTGTTTCGTTGCAATAGAGTCAAACATCAGTTGTTCACAGTAATAACTACATAGTTATTGTTTTGGCGCGCTAAATACTCTGACTTTTAAGGCCTTTAGTTCTTGCGCAACATCATCAGGAATGTCAGTGCCGCGAGATCCGGAATATGAAAATACTATATAAGACTCATATTCTTCATAGCATTTTTTCGCATAGGGATGAGAAGTGTATTGCAGCATGCATTCTTTTAAGTACATGTCGGCCAATGAATAGTAAAAACTGTAATTGATGGAACGGTCTATAATTCCCA
>NZ_CDLKIE010000427.1:0-8850 GCF_975902315.1 Kaarinaea lacus
GGTGAAGCTTCTGTTTCGCCATAACCAATAAGAATTTCACGGCAATGCATTTCTTCGATGACTTTCCGCATTAACGGAGGTGGGCAAGGGGCTCCTGCCATGATGCCGGTGCGTAAACTGCTGAGATCAAATTCCTTAAACCGTGGGTGTTCCAGCTCCGAGATAAACATGGTAGGTACACCATGTATGGCGGTACACTTTTCACGGTCCACTGCTTTTAGTACCCGCTCAGGATCAAAGTGCTCACAGGGAATAACCGCGCAGGCACCAACGGAAAAACATAACAGGTTGGCCAGCACCATGCCGAAGCAATGATAAAACGGTACCGAAATGCATAGCCGATCCACTTCGGTAAAGTGCATGGTGTGGGCGGTAAAATAGGCGTTGTTTAAAATATTCAGATGGCTAAGCACGACGGCTTTGGGAAAGCCGGTAGTGCCAGAAGTGTATTGAATGTTGATGGCCTCATCACGGTCCAGTGAATCAGTCACCGCATTGAGTTGTTCCATGGAAACTGCTGGTGCAAACTCGATGACTTCTTTCCACAAAGTAAAACCGGAATAAGGCCGCAAGGTATGTTCTATATAAGAAGGTTCAAAAACTACCACGCGACGCAAGGCAGGGAACGCTTTACTCTGCAGTTCGCTGGGCAGTGACTCCTTGAGTTCCGGTATTAACTCTACCAGCATGGATATATAGTCGCTGCTGCGAAACGAAGGAATAACAAATAAGCCTTCAACCTCTGAGCGTTGTAGTGCGTAAGCGAGTTCCCGCGGACGGTAAGCGGGGTTGATGTTGACCAGGATGGCGCCGATGCGGGCCGTCGCCATTTGCAGCAATAACCATTCGATATTGTTGGTCGACCAGATGCCGATGCGGTCGCCTTTTTTAAATCCGATTCCCAGTAAGCCCCGTGCCAGTTCGTCGACGCTGTCGCTGAATTGTCGATAGCTTAAACGTTCTTCCTGTGGCAGGGAGACCACTGCCTCCCGGTTTGGGAATTGCGCAACAATGCTGGCGAAGTGTTCCGGTATCGTTGTACCTAACAGTGGTTCATCGCCGCCACGATGGAAGTAGCTTTTCATAGTTTAGCTCGTCTCTTTACTGGTTTCTTCCAGTACACTATCCCAATAGCTATCCACTCTTGCCTGAATTTCGTTAATCATTGTGTCATCACGTTGTGGCTGAAACAGGTGCTTGAATCGCCCCTGTGTTTTTAAATATTCTTCCACCGGTTTGCGTTGGTGAGGAATTTTAGTATGAGTCACTCGTCCGTCGACGTATTCTTTTAATGGCCATACCCCGGTATCGACCGCCAGTTTGCCTATCTCTGCTGCAAACTGTGGGTCAAAGTCCCAGCCAGTAGGGCAGGGAGCTAGTGCGATGATCATTCTCGGACCTTTCATGTTTTTCACTTTCTGAATTTTTTTGGCCAGATCCAGCGGTTCGGCGCCAATGACTGTGGCAACATAAGCCGGCCTGTTGGCAACCCAGATTGAAAACAGGTCTTTTTTAAATCCCGGAAAACCGTGTGAGCCTTTGCTGGTGGAAGTTCTTGCTGCGTGGGGGGTTGCTTCCGAATATTGCTGTCCGGTATTGCCGTAGCCTTCGTTGTCGTAACATATATACAGGTAATCCAGGTTACGGTCGATGGTGCCGGAAGTGGCTGATAAACCCATGCCGTACGCAGAGCCATCGCCGGTTAATGTGATCACCTGTAAATCATCTTCCGGTGCAATGCGTTTTTTCGCTAACAGGATATCCAGCGCATCGCGTATACCTTGTGCGCCGGCAGGCGCGGATGCCATGGCGGTATACAACCAGGAACCACGAAACGGCGTAAAAGGATAAACCGACAGTAGTGTCATGCAACCTGCCGCATTGGTAAATACGGTTTTTTCACCCAGAATGTCATAGATTTCATGTAAAGCTTCCAGTCCACCACAACCGGCGCACATGGGAGTACCCGTACCCAGTAAATGGGTGGAGGGAAGTTCCTTCATGCGTTTGATCAGTTTCTCATTCATATCAGGCTTGTTTATTCGCTTGAGTTAAGTTCTTCTCGCTCGACATGGGCAATGGCCTGCAATTTACGCATTCCACGCAACTCCTCTTTGGTATACAGCAGACGTGGCTCGGGTGTTTTGTTTCGCTTTGCTGCATCTTGCAGTGTCACGGCGATTTCATAAAACTCTTCGGCGCTAATGTCACGCCCCCCCAATCCACCAATGAAACTGGCCAGTATTGGTGTGCCACTCTGACTATATAAAGCAGAGGCGACTTCAGTATGTAATACCCCGCCTTTACCCATAGAAAGGTTCTGGTCGATCACGGCAACGGCTTTTTTACCGGCTAATGCGTTCTGTATTTGTTGCTCCGGGAAGGGGCGTAGCAAGCGCGGTCGTACTAATCCGATCTTCATACCGTTATCACGTAAGCGGTCGACAGCATCCCTGGCCTTGGTGGCAAAGCAATCCATCATGACAAAGGCATATTCGGCATCGTCTGTTTGATAAGTTTCCAGCGCAGTATAATGACGGCCAAAGCGCTCCTTAAATTCCTGGGTGATTTCTTCGTACACCGGTAAAGCTTCCATGGCAGCCAGATGCGTTTCGTAACGAAAATAGGAATACGGACCACCGCCTAAAACGGCGACCGCCTGGCTGGATGGCGACGAGGCACGAAAGCGCATGTTTTCCGGGTTAAATTCGCCAACAAATTCACTGGCGATTTTAATATCTGGAATTTCTACCGGTTCACGGGTAAAGGAGAGATAAAAACCATCCTGGTTGACGATAACCGGTAAGCGGACCCGCTCATGTTCGGCCATACGATAAGCAATCAGGGTGCTGTCCAGTACTTCCTGGCAGGTCGCGCAATGAAGTTGCAGGAAGCCACTATCGCGAGCGGCCAGTACATCGTTGTGATCAGGTTCGAGGGTGATCGGCGCGGAGAGTCCGCGTGATACGTTCACCATGACAAACGGTGTTCGCCAACCTGCCACGTTGTACATCATTTCCATGCCATAGAGTAATCCCTGGCTTGAAGTTGCAGTGAACACGCGTACACCCGTCGCAGAAGCTGCACCGGCTGCGGTAATCATGGAATGCTCTGATTCGAGTGTAACCATACGGCTGGCAATTTCATTACTGTCAATCCATGCGGCGATGGTCTCAATGATTTCCGTTTGCGGCGTAATGGGAAACGCCGGGATATAATCCACGTTGGATAAGCGTGCTCCCCATGCTGCTGCACCATTGCCGGTAAGAAGCAGGCGGCTCATGATGATACTCCTGGTTGATTTTCTTTTTCCTGTTCTATGGCCTGTGTTTCCGGGATCGCTGCAATGGCGTGGGGCGGGCATTGTGCAACGCACACCAGGCATCCCTTGCAGTGGTCATAATCGATATCGGGGAGGTTGTTTTTAACATTGATCGCGCCATCAGGGCAGAACGTACTGCATACCCACCAGCAACCTTTACATAAGTCATAATCGATAATAGGCCGCATGGTGCGCCATAATCCGGTATTAACTTCAACGCTGGTAAGGCTGGTATGAATCGTAGGCGCTGATACTCTGGCGTCTTCAAAGGGGAAATCAATCCATTGTGGTTTAACATAGTCCTGTGCTGATATTGCTTCGCCTTCGGCAACTTTCTCTACTGTATGTTTTTGTATGTGCTCGTACGCAGCAAAAGCATTGGAGATATTTTTATCGACAACCGCCTTGCCCAGGTGTCCCAACTCATCCTGTATGGCCTGGCCAAGTTTGTCTCTGGAGATGACGCCGACCAGGCTGGCTGCGGCACCAGCGGTAGTGGCGCCGATATAGCGTAGTTCAGCGCGATCTTCCACTTCTTCGGTTTCGGGTAAAATGACGATAGGGCTTTTTATGTTTAGCCGATGTTGCCACGTTTCATGATCGTCATGGCTGTTGATGAGGATTATCGTATGGTCACTTATTCCCTGAAGCACGCCCGCTGCAGGTACAGGCACCAGGCTGTCATCAGCCACTACCACGAGGTCGGGGTGGTTGATGACGCCGCGCTCATTGATTGTTTGGTTGTCTGCTCGCACGTAGGCAAAGAGTGGTGCGCCACGACGTTCCGCGCCATAGCGCGGCGCATCCTGCACTTCGTACCCTTCCAGGAAAAACGCGGTTCCCAGGATACGACTGGCGGTTTTCATGCCTTGACCACCACGACCATGAAAACGGATACGAAACATAAGTGCACCTATGAGTTGTGTTTAACTACAACAACGTTTCTGCAGGTTTCTTTTGCCCCTGGAGCAAAGCGTCGAATAAGTGCTTCTTTAAACCTCCCCCTTTTTCAAAGGGGGATTGAGGGGGATTTTCGTTTGACTTTAACATTTCGACCAAGTATGAATTATCAATTACCCTTAAGTTTTCCCACATCCCTTTTAAAATGAGCGCCTTTGTATAGCCATCTCAGGGACTGGGTTGTGGAATAGCGATAAACTATATAAATCCTGGCGCCGTTGAAAACAGAGAAAAGCGCCTGAAACTCATCGCTTTCTTTACCCGCTCCGTAGCCAGTTCCATGGCAGCCTGGCGTGGTAATACACCTTCGTCTTTCATCCTGTCCAGAACCATTTGTGTGTTGCGGCGTACCTTTTCTTCGATAGTTTCAAAGGCCGCGGTTTTGTTAGAACCCTGGTATTCCATGGCTGCACATATGACGCCACCCGCATTGGCAATAAAATCCGGCACGACAAGAATGCCTTTTTCATGCAAGGTTTTTTCAGCGCTATGAGTAATGGGTATGTTAGCGCCTTCCACCACTAACTTCGCATTAAGTCTGCCCACGTTGTCATCATGAATTACATCGGGTCGTGCTGCAGGGATCCAGATATCGCAGGCAATGTCTATTAACGCATCACCCTCCAGTGTTTTACCGCCACTATATTCAGTGACGGATTTACCTTGCTGTTTTAGTTCAACCAGCGCATCAATGTCCAGACCATCAGCATTATAAACCGCACCCTGGGTATCGGCAGTTGCGACCAGCATGGCTCCCTTTTCCCGCAAATACAGGGCGGTGTGTTTACCGACTGCACCGAATCCCTGGATGACAACTCGGGCACCTTCGATATTAAAATCACAAAACTCCAGTGCGACATCGGTGACGTGGCTGAGCCCCCATCCGGTGGCGCCTATTTCGTCCAGCGGTATTCCGCCCACTTCCCTGGGCAAACCAACCACGCGACCTACTTCATCCTTGATCCAGGCCATGCATTCTTCATCGGTGCCCATGTCCGGGGCAAAAATATAATCTTCTTCATTGCGTAATGAAGAAGCCATGGCACGCAAAACTTGCTGTTTATGTTTCTTAGGCATTTTAGGATCACCATAGACGACAATTTTGCCACCGCCGTGAGGTAAACCGGCCGCGGCATTTTTAAAGGTCATCGCGCGCGCCAGGCGTACACACTCTTCAGTGCTCACATCTTCGGCCATACGAATACCACCAATAGATGGTCCCTTGGCAACATTGTCAACGACCAGAATGGCTTTCATACTGACCGAAGGTTCATAGACATGAATTATTTTTGACGGACCCAGCTCGTCGGTGTACTCGAATACATCTTTCATAATTTGTCCTTTTCGCTTGTGTTCTTAACAAGCCGTACAAAATCTTGAGTTTAATTTAAGGTTATATGACGGCACGCTGACAGCTATTGACCAGGATCAAGGTCACTGTCACCACGTAAAGACTGATAGATCTAAACTTGACTAAAATCAGTCAGCTTTAAAGGAGGTGAAAAACTAGCCTGAATAATGAAGGTATCAGGCTGGTCTCTATTCGGTAAATATCACTATAAAGAGTTATGTGTTCCGTCACATAAGGGTGCGTTGGCGGTTTTTTTACAGCCACAGAAATAGACTTTTTCCGACTTGTTTGCAGTGAAAGCGACAGGTGTAAAGTCGCTGCCTTTATGTGAACCATCACAAAATGGCTGCTTTTTACTTCGACCGCAGGCGCACCAGTAATAAGTTTCTCCTTCGGTGACATCGACAGCATAAGGCGCTTTTTGAGGGCTTTCGGGTTCAGCCATAATATTTTCCTCCCGGTTTATTGCTAGAAATTTGCCTAGTAAAGTAACTCGGTCCAGCGGCCTCCAGCGACCAGCTCCTTGCGCCGGCGATGCCACTTTTCCGGAGACCCGGCCATTTTGCTAAAGGCTTTATCCAGCATTACGTTCACGTTGGATAATCCTGCTATATATACATAAGTGTTGTGGGCGCAAATCATTTCCCATACTTCATCTTCATGTTCTTCAAGAACCTGGTCCATGATTATATGTTCATGCCAGTGGGGTCTTGGATTAATTGCCTGAAATGCTTTAAAAGTTTCTTCATCGTAGTACTGGGTAAAATCATCGATCTCATCATTCATATAAAGCAAATCCAAACCAGAATGCGCACCATAAAATAGTCGTACCTTTCCAATCCAGCCGCCGACATTTTTGTAAATATGTTTTATAAAAGCCCGGAACGGTGCGATGCCGGTTCCCAGGCTAATCATTAATAAGTTGGCGTGTTTGTCGTCGGGTACCTCAAAGGGTATGCCGTAAGGGCCACTGATTCGAACATGGTCACCTTTATTTAAATCACATAGATAGTTGGATGCGACACCCTTGTATTCTTCGCCACTGTATTCGTCAATATATTTGCAGCGTTTGACAACAATGGTGATTTCCCTGTCATGTCCCGGGTCCGGTTTGGGAATATCAGCGACTGTATAAAGTCGCACATGGTATTCATGACCGAAATCGTGAGGGCCGGGTACCAATACACCTATAGACTGACCTACATGATAGTCAAAGTTTTTGTTGTCAATCTCCAGAATTAATTCCCTGACTTCGTCCATGGCATCGTCAGACGTTATTGGGCGTGTCGATGCAACCGTGGCATCAAAGTGTTTGCTGATATCATAATCGTCTATACGCATAGTTAATCACCTATGTATTTACAGATGGTGGCGAAGCATAGAAACGCACTCGTGTTATATTAGTGTTTCTTAAACAGATCTTGCATCTCAAACCATATGGTTAATGCCAGTGCGATACACAGTACAATAATAGCTGTCGTTGATAACATTAGTGACTCCCTAATCCAGCGAATCCCATAAATGTGAGTGAAAGTATGCCTGCAATCATTATGGTAATTGCAGTACCTTTTGCCAGGTCTGGTACCGTGACCAGGTCCAGTTTTTCCCGCAATCCCGCCATCAATACCAGTGCCAGGGTAAAACCCGCACCCGCTCCCAGGGCATAAAACAGGCATTGCACAAAGTCATAACCTTTGTTGGTCTGAAACAACGCCAAACCCAGGATTGCGCAATTCGTAGTGATCAAAGGTAGAAATATGCCCAGGGTACGAAACAGCGCCGGACTTGCCTTTTTGATCACCATTTCCACGATTTGCACCGTGGAAGCGATAACTACTATATAAGAAATTAATTGAAGATAAGGCGCATTGATAACAATCAATAAAGTGTGCAAACCATAGGCGCACATGGAACTGATCACCATGACAATGGTGACTGCGCCGCCCATACGCGTGGCAGAGCTGAGTTTAGCGGATACCCCCAGGAAAGGGCAGATACCCAGGAAATAAGCCAGTACAAAGTTATTGATCAGGCTGGCGTTAATAAATATTGACCAAAGGGAATCGTCAACCATTACCGGATTGCTCCTTTTCTTCCTGCCGGCGTTGAATCCAGTTGAACACCAGTACCCACAGCCCCAGCACAAAGAAACCGCCGCCGGGTAATATCATGATGATCCATTTTTCAAAGCTATCGGCAAAGAGCTGGAAGCCGAACAGGGAACCATTGCCCAGGATTTCCCGAACGCCTCCCAGCATCAGTAATGCAATGGTAAATCCGGTGCCCATGCCAGCGGCATCTGAAAATGATTTGCTCACGGTATTCTTACAGGCAAACGCTTCGGCGCGGCTCAGGATTAAGCAGTTCACTACGATCAAGGAAATAAAAGCACCCAGGGCTTTATGCAACTCCAGGTCTATTGCCTGTATGAGGTAATCCACGACGGTAACAAAGGTCGCAATGATTAGTATGTAACAGGCAATTCGCACCTGGCGTGGAATAAATGCGCGTAAACTCGATACCAGCACATTGGACATGATCATTACGAACATCGTGGCCAGTCCCATGGCCAGGCCATTTTGTGCAGAGTTTGTTACCGCTAACACCGGGCACATGCCTAAAGCCTGGGCAAACACCGGGTTCTGTAACCACAAGCCTTTAATAAACTCGTTGGTATCCTGGGCATCTCCCCCTGATCGTTCAGGTGTGATACCACAGTGAGGAGTGTCCTGGCTCATTGCTGAAAATCCTTTAATTGTTGTTGTATTTTGGGAATCCATTGCGATGCACTATCGGCTACCATTTTACCGACTGCCCTGGAGGAAATGGTTGCACCGGTAATGGTGTCGATTTGCCATGGTTGAGATTTTTTACCGGGTTTAACCACTTCAACAGGATTTTCCAGTCCGTTCACGCTTGCATTTACCCTGGCATCCAGCGCAACAAAATTTTTCTGAAATGTTTTATCGGTTTCAATCTTGGTGCCCAGGCCCGGTGTTTCCCGGCTGGAAAGAATTTGATAGCCGCTAATAATTTGCTTGTCAGGCTGATATCCATAGAGCATTTCAATGATGTCCTGATAGCCCATGGCGTTGGCTGGTAATATAGTACCGAGTAGATTTTTATCACCGTCATACATGGCATAGACCACGTTGTCTTCTATGTCTTCATTGACCTGAATGAATTTACCGTCGGTTTGTAGCTGGTAACGCTGAAA